>CAIZOZ010000140.1 GCA_903934745.1 uncultured cyanobacterium | reverse complement strand
CCGGCCTGCAGACTCAGCCGCTGAAAGCCGATCAGCGATCGCCCCGGCCGCTCCAGCAGCCGCCCCGGCGGCTCCGCGTAGACCTGAATCACCTCAGCAGCGGCCATCGGGCCGATGTTGGTCACCGTGATCGTCACCTGCAGCATGTCTGCTTCAGGATCCAGCTGCACCTGCAGATCGGCGTGGCTGAAGTTGCTGTAAGAGAGGCCGAATCCGAAGGGGAAAGCAGCGCCATGGCCATCACGGCGCAGGCGCCGGTAGCCATGCCACAGGTCGTAGACGACGCGGGGCGCACGGGGCTCAAAGGGCGGCAGCTGCGCTTCGCTGCTGGGCACCGCAAAGGGCATGCGGCCACAGGGTGACACCCGACCCAGCAGCACATCGGCAAGGGCTGCACCGCCCTGCTGGCCTGGATACCAGAGCAGCAGGATGGCCGGCACCGCCTGGCGCCAGGCTTCACAGACAATGGCGCCGCCCCCCATCAGCACCACCACGGTGCGGGGATTGGCGGCCACCACCGCCAGGATCAGGCTCTCCTGGGCGGGGTCAAGGCGCAGGGCAGTGCGATCGCCGGAGGCGAAGTCGCCGCCCGTCCGCGCTGACGCGAAACGGGTGAGCGCCGCCATCGCCGTGGCCACGGGCGACCAAATTGATCGCAAGCGCCGGCTGCCGAAGCGTTGCAGCAGTGGATCCGGTGGCGGCATCTGCTTGAGGATCGGGGCCAGGTCGCCGGGATGGATGTGCTCACCTTCCTGGCGCCAGTCCAGCCCCACCACCACCACAGCCACCTCACAGGACGCCGCCAGGGCGGCGGCGTCCTCAGGATCGGCCCCATCGTTGTCGTGCACCTGCAGGTCGGGATCGGCGGCGCGCAAGCCCGCCAGGGGAGTCACCACCACGCCGGGATCGGGCCGGGTGTCTGAGGAACCGCGATCGCCGAGGTTGGCCACAGCGGCCAGAGCGCCGATCACCGCCACGGAGCGCACCCCGCGCAGCGGCAGGACGGGACCGTCGTTCTTGAGCAACACGATCGCCTTGGTGGCCGCCTCGCGGGCCAGGGCGATGTGGGCCGGGCAGCCCCGCAGCGAGCGGGGATAGGTGCCGGCCGGCAGGCTCAGCTGGGCTCGCAACTGCCGCAGCACCGCATCATCGATCCGCTGCATCGCCAGGCGGCCGTCAGCCAGGGCCTCCTCCAGACAGCCCGCAAAGATCATCGGGAAGGGCATCTCCAGGTCGAGCCCGGCGTTGAGGGCCTCGACGCCGTCCCGAATCCCGAAGATGAAATCGCTGACCACGAAACCACCGAAGCCCCAGCGCTGCTTGAGGATCGTGGTGAGCAGCTCCCGGTGCTGGCCGCACCATTGGCCGTTCACCTGGTTGTAGGCACTCATCACCGAGCCGGCGCCCGCCTCGATGCAGTCGCGGAAGTGGGGCAGGTAGAGCTCCTGCAGCACCCGCTCGCTCACCCGCACATCCACCAGGAAGCGGGAGCTGTCGATCGAGTTGAGGGCAAAATGCTTGATGCAGGCGATCGTGTGGCGCTGCAGGCCGCGGGTCATGGCCGCACCCAGGCTTCCCAGCAGCACGGGGTCTTCGCCGTAGGTCTCCTGGGCCCGGCCCCAGCCGGGATGCCGCAGCAGGTTGATGCAGACCGCCGCCACCCAGTTGGCACCGAAACTGCGGGCCTCGCGAGCGATCGCTTCACCGATGCGCTCCTCCAGCTCGTCATCCCAGCTGGCGCCGCGGGCGATCGGCACGGGGAAGGTGGTGGCGCCGCCCTCCAGCACCACCCCACGAGGTCCATCGACAAACTGCAATCCGGCAAGCCCGAGCCGCGGGATCGCACCGGCCGGCCAGGGATGGCGATGGGAGGCGTCATGGAGGGCGATATCGGCCATCCCGCTCCAGAACGGCGTATCGCCGTCCAGAAGCGCCAGCTTTTCGGCCGTGGTGAGGGCCGCCAGCAGCAGCAAGGCCTGATCCTCGTCGCGGGCGGTTGCCGCGCCAGCTTCGGCCGCAACATCTTGGGCCGCGAAAACCTTGGCCGCGCCGACAGCGGCCGAGGGGTCAGGAGTGGTGGGGTGGTTGGCCGTGGCTGCGCTGGCTGAGGGCTGGGAACCGTGACGGCTGCGGCGGGATCGTGATCTGCGTGAGCGTTGCTGGCGGAGACGCCGACGCCACAGCTGCGGATCAATTGACGCTGCCGGAGGCGGTGCAGGAGGCGATGCCTCTCAGGAAAGCTAGGCAAATCAATCGACGCCGTACCAGGACGGTTGCGTCAGCTTCGGCTCGGCCCGAGTTGGACAGAAGGCAGGTGGAAACAGTCACTGGTCTGGGCCAAAGCGAGCCTGAGCAACTGCCCTGAGCAGGAGCCATTCCCCGTTTGGCAACCTCTGATCTCGATCAGGCTGAACGTCGTCGGGCCTGACCAAAGCCACTGATCCGGCGTTACCGGGCTGCAGACCTCTGAATTCGCCGCGGCTGGACCCGGTGCCGTGGGATCAGGCCCTCAGCGGCGGGGAGCAGCACAGCGCAGCCCATCGTTCGGCTGGCGAGCCATGGGGCAACGCTGGCCTGAACATTCAGGCCGACTAGGAACGAGCGCGGGCGCTGCCGGCACACCTGGATCGGCCGAGGCTGGCTTCAGATCGTTCGGGCCTGCAGCCCCAGCAACTGGGCGGCGAAGTCTTCGCTGAACGAGGCCTGCAGCTGCCAGGCACGCAGCAAGCTCTTGGCCGCCGTACGCAGCTCTTCGATGTCTTCACAGGCATCGATGGCACGGCCATGGGACTCAATGGCGAATTCACGGCTGAGGGACAGGGGCTGCATGGCGGCAACTCATTTTCACAACACGTTACAAAGTTCGCCGCTGGGGTGGGGTCGGTCGGCACAGTTCGGTTGACACCGTTCGGTTGGCAGCTGTTACGGCGGCGTGGCCTGGCCCAGGGTCGCTGCCGGCGCCAACAGCGTGCCTGGATGATCGGTTCCCCGTATTCCGCAGCACCCAGCAAAGACGCCGGTCGGCACAAGGATGGTGCAGGACCACCGCGACCAACCCTTCATGCGCGAGATCGTGTTTCGCGTTCTCAGCGACCGGCCCGGCCAGATCGAAGCAACCGCTGAAGACCGCCCGATCACCATCACAGCGGCCTCCCTGGAGGACTTGCACCACGAGGCCCGCGAAGCCCTCATCCAGCATCTGGGTGCCGCTCATAGCACCTTCCGTGTGCGAATCCGCGGCGGCGCCGCCGCGCCAGCGCCGATGCCAATCGCTCGCCACCGCCACGCAGCCTGCTGCTGAAGCGCGGCGGATCGCCAACCAGGCAGGCCGCGTCGTCCGAGCCGCGTTCGGCCTGGATTTAAGCCATCAACCCTGCCTACCTGGCGGCGGCAGCGGGCTGGAGCGGAGCCGGGCGATGGCGCAGTGCAGGGACGGGGCCAGCGGCCGTAGCTGCCCCAACCGCGGGCTCCAGATCTGACCGCGGCCCAAGGCCTCCAGGCTGGCCAGCACCAGGTCCTGCCCCTCCAGCAGTTGCAGCGCCTCCAAAGGCACGGTTAGGGGTGCTCGGAAGAAATGGGCGATGCGCTGCTCGGTGGCATCGCTGAACCAGAAGGGCAACTCTCCCGCTGCCCAGGCCAGCTCTTCCAGCAGTTCGCGGCGCAGCGCCTGCTCGGGGGTTTCACCCGGATCGAGATGGCCGCCGAACAACCCCCAACAGCCCGGCGCCACAATGCTGGGGATATCGTCACGGAGCTGCAGCAGCCAGTGGCCCTCTCGCTGCAGCATCGCCAGCGCCACGGCAACCGTCATCGACGGGCAGCCAGGGCGGAGCAGCGAAGCAGGGGGAAAGCCATTGCCGGATCGATGCACTTGGGACGCTTCCAGCTTGCCTGCGCCTGGCGTCCGCCGCCTCCAGGCTCCAGGTGCAGCGGCAACCCCAACGTGATCGCAAGCCAACGGACTGAACACCTGGGGATACAGCGTCCACCCGGCTCCCTCCATCGATGAAACGGAACTCGTGAACAGCTCAGGCTCAAGCTGATCCAGGGCCTCTCCAGACGAGGATGGAGCTGGTGGAACCACAACAGAAGTTCCTCGCCACGAACCACCAGCTCACACTGTCCAGCTGGCGCCGCCACAACGTCGTGAGCCGATCAGGACACCGGCCTGTGCACGCCAATCCATCCGTTCGATGCACAACAATGCCGGATCGATCGATGCATCGCCAGGCTTGTTGGCCTGATGCGGAAACTGTTGTGAATCCGGCCCCGATCATCTGGTGTTGCATCGCTCTGCTTGAGCTCAGGCAGCGGAGCCATCAGCGGTGGCTCACGGCCCTGCTACTGCTGCCTTTTGGTTACTGTGTTGTTCATGG
>CAIZOZ010000139.1 GCA_903934745.1 uncultured cyanobacterium | reverse complement strand
TGGCGAAGGAGGCGCGGTAGAGCTCGGAGGCGGTCATGGCCTGGGGGTTGATCGGTTCACCGTTACTGCCGATGCCGGAGACGGTCAGACCGCCGGCGGCCTGCATGCCGGCGGGGCCGCGCTGCTGGAACAGGAAGCCATAGACGGGGTGCACCCGCATCTCATCGAGGAAATCGCCGGTGGTCAGGGGGCGGCCGTCATCACCGAGCAGGGGTTTGCCCTGGCCATCCAGGGGTTCGAGCACGTCCTTGCCGTCCTTGTCGGTGCCGAGGCGGAAGCAGCTGCCCAACTGCCCTTTGAAGATGTCAAAGAAGGTGCCCCGCCGATCGCCGCCGGTGCGGCCCTCAGCCTGGGAGAAGGCGCGCTCCAGCAGACGGTCCTTGCGCAGTTGCAGCACTTGACCGCGGGCATCGTCCCGTTCGGCGGCGACAGCGGCGACCCTCTGGGCGGAGGCCTCCTCCATCTGGCGTTCGCGCAGCTCCATGCGCTCCTCGAGCACCTGTTTCTGGCGTTCGGCCTCCTGGAGCCGGGAGTACTCCTCGGGGTTGATCTCTGAGAAGCGGTTCAGCTGCTGCCGCAGGGTGCGGATCTCTTTCTCGAGCTGGTTGTTCTTGCGGCGTTCGGCCTTGAGGGGATCGGAGGAGCGACTGTCGTCGGTTCCGATGTCGCTGGGGGGCGTTGCTGAAGCCAGAGGCTGAGCTGCGGCAGGCGGATCACCGGGGAGGTTGTCGCCTTGGGGATCAGCACCCCCATCGGCGCTGGAGCTGGAGGCGTAGTTGTCGTCAGCGCCCTGGCCGCTGGAGGCGGCGGGGCTGGAGGTGGAAGAAGCAGAGGTGGCAGTGGCCATGACCCATCGCGGCTGTCGTGGAGGAGCACCCCATCCGGGCTGTGCTCTTCCGCTATTGCCATGGCCAGAGCCGCCTGGCACTCCTATGCCATTTATGTTTGGTCGGTACGCTCAAGGCAGCTGGACCCCGATGAATCGTGCTCCGAAAGCTCTTCTATTCGGGTTGCTTGTATCACTTGTCCATCCAGCACCATCCCTGGCCAGCTCTGGCCAATGGGTGCAATGCAATAAGAATTTTAAGACAGGAATTCGGCATGTTCGGCTTGGAGTACGAATGGTAGAATATCCAATAGCCATGCCCTTTGCCGGTGGAGTTGACATAGGAAATGGCTATGCATCGGGGAGGTGCTTTATGACTAGGGCTCAAATCGACGCTCTCTATGAGCTCCAATACTGATCAGCTTCTCGTGCCTTGTTTAGCCTTTGATGACGGCCCGCTCTGGCGCGGCTCCTTCAATCACCCCCGCGAGAGCTCCAACTGCCTGGCCAGCCAGATCTCCACGTCCTCGTAGGTGTACCGGACCAGGTTGCCCAGCTTCACGAAGGGAGGCCCGTAGCCGCTGGAGTTCCAGCTGTAGATCGTGGAGGTAGAGACCCCCAAGTAGGTGGCCAGAGTTTCGGGCGTGTAGAAGCCAGCCGGCAGGCTGGTGGTGCTGGTGTCGGCGTTGGCGGCGGCACGGCGCTTGGGGATGAACAGCCAGCTCCCCACCGGCAGCGGATCGGAGGGCTTCCCAGTGAGGGTGGGGTTCAGGCCCCGCAGGGTGGTGACGGTGGTGAGGTGCCGCTCGGCGAGCAGGTTGAGGCTCTCGGCACTTGCGACAACCACGACGCGGTTGGGCTTGAGGGCGGCCTGGATCCGCTCGCCCAGCAGCGGCTGGGTCAACGACCCGATGCCGCCGGCGCCGTAGAGCCCGCCGAACTCGGAGACGGAAAAGGCCGCCAGCTGCCCGCGGCTTGGAGTGGGCAACCTGCCGGGGCTGCGCAGCTCGGAGAGCGGCCCCAGCCACACCGCCCCAAAGCACGGGGCCAGCAACGCAGGCATGGTGCCAGATACCGGCCGGATGCCGGTGGTGCTCCAGCTGATGGCTGCCGCCAGCCAGTCCCAGGGTTGCGATGACGTCAGCGGTAGCAGTGCCCCCCGGGTGAGGTAGCCCTCGTAGGTGAAGTCCCCCGTGTCAACGCCCGGTGAGTTCTCCTTGCTGGAAATCCCCCGCAGGCGCTTGATGAACCCCTCGAAGACAAACCTTCCCGTGCGCTCGGAATCGAGCACGCCGGGGATGGAGTTGGAGAACAACAGGATGCGGGCATTGGCATAGGGCTGCAGCGCCGAAGGCGGCAAGACCGGGGTGCTGGTCACGGTTCAGCCCCGCTCCAGAGCCGCCGTGAAGCCACCGCCGTTGCCGCTCAGCTGCGGGTCGCGGCTCCAGTTCGCCAGGGTGGGGAGCATCAGCAGCAACGCCTGGGCATGGCCGCCCCGCTGGCGGCGCAGGGCAGCCTCGATCGAAAGACCCTCGCCGTAGCGGGTGATCGTCTCCTCGCGCAGCAGCTCGGTGTCGAACTCGATCACATCAGCC
>CAIZOZ010000138.1 GCA_903934745.1 uncultured cyanobacterium | reverse complement strand
GCAAGCCCCTCGACTTCACCCTGGAGGGACTGGAGGCGGCCGCCACCGGCTGGAAGGGACTCAGTGGGGCCCTGGCCGTGGGCAGCACCTATGGGGATGCGCTGGGCTGGAGCGATAGCCAGGTCGGCCGCTCAGCGCCGCTGCCGGAAGCGCTCAAGGCGATCCGGGAGCGTTTCCGTGAAGCCATGGACGACGATCTCAACACCGCCGCGGCCCTGGGTGAGCTGTTCGAGCTGGCCCGGCCCCTGCGGGCTCTGGCCAATCGCCTGCGCATCGGCGATTCCCCCAGCGAGGCGGACCTGGGATTGGGCGGCCGTTGGCGGTTGCTCTTGGAACTGGCAGACGTGCTAGGGCTCAAGTCTGACACGTCAAGGCTTTTGACCATCCCGGGATCAAGTGGCGAGGCGCCAACGATCACCGGAAGCCTCAACATCCAGCCCAAAACGGGGAATCCAATCGGCATCTCGGCCCCTAACGAGTTCAGCGATGCCGCCATCGAGGCGCTGGTGGAACAGCGCAAGGCTGCCAAGGCGGCCCGAGATTTTGCCAGCGCCGACCGTCTGCGCGCTGAGCTGAAGGCCGAGGGCATTGAACTGGTCGACAAGCCCGGGGGGTCACCGTCTGGCTGCGGGGGTGAGCCTGGCGATCACGCCGCTGCAGGCCGTCGCCTTTCTGCTCGCCAGCTACGCGGTGATCGGCAATGACGCCCTGCAGACCCTCGGCCCGTTTCTGGCCGCCAACCGCGGGCGCATCGCCAGGCCGTGGCAGGCGCTGTTTCTGGGCGCGGTGCTGCTGGCGGTGCTGCTGCTGGGCTGGCTGGGCGGTGCAGGCGATCCCGCCTGGGGCCGGCTGGCCAGCTTCGAGCTCGCCGCTCCCCTGAGCTGGCCCGATCTGATCCCACCGCTGGCGGTGCTGGCGCTCACCCAGTGGGGGGCACCGGTCAGCACCTCCTTTCTGGTGCTCACGGCTTTCACGCCGACCAACCTGCCCGCCCTGCTGTTGCATTCGCTGGTGGGGTATCTGCTCGCCCTGGGGCTGGGGCTGGCGCTGTATTCCCTGCTGCCGGCGGCCACGGTGATCAAGGTCGGGGCACCGGCCGATCCCCTCCGCCCCGCTGATGGGCAGCGTTTCTGGTTGGTGATGCAGTGGGCCGCAACGGGTTGGCTCTGGAGCCAGTGGTTGATCCAGGATCTGGCCAACCTTTACATCTATCTCCCCCGACGGCTCGCGGGCCCGGAGCTGGCGGCCTCGCTCGTGGTGCTCTGTGTTGGGGTGTGTCTGCTGACGGCGGAGGGTGGCGGTGCCATCCAGCAGGTCTTCACCAGCAAGAGCGGCAGCGAGGATCCCCGCGCCACAACCCTGATCTCCGCCTTCTATGGGCTGATCCTGTTTGCTCTGGGGCGCTGGAGTCCCCTGCCGCTGAGCACCACCTGGGTGTTTCTGGGGTTGCTGGGCGGCCGGGAACTGGCCCTGGCCAGCCAGGGGCGTCGCGGTGAGGCCCCAGCGCTCTCCGCCAGCCTGGGTGCCGATCTGCTCAAAGCAAGCCTGGGCCTCGGGGTCAGCCTCACGGTGGCGCTGGCGGTACCCCTGCTGAAGACGCTGCCCTGAAGGCGAGGCTCTGGGGCAGCCCCCAGCCGATCAGCTTCGGGGAGCCTGCTTGTCTTTCATCATTGCCTCGATCTTGCGGATCCGTTGCAGGCTGGTCTGCCAGATCTCAAGGCGAAAGCGGGCGTCACCGTCACCGGTTTCGGCCTCCAGCCGGCAGCTCTCGACCAGGGCGTCGAGGTCGGCACCTTGCTCGAAGGCATCCCACAGCACGCGCTCCTGGCGGGCCCGCTCAATGAAATTCCAGCGCTGCAACCAGAGCATGGGGCTGATCCAATCGCCCCAGTTAAGCCCGCGTGGTGATCGGGCAGGGCCGGCAGCGCCAGCGCTCCGGAACCAGGGGGGCCGGCGACAGTGGGAAACTGTTGGCCCAACCGTGTCCTTCGGGAGCCCGCCGTGAAAGCCATCGCCGTGCTGGGGTCCACCGGGTCGATCGGTACCCAGACGCTGGAGATCGTCGAGGAGTTCCCGCAGCGCTTTCGGGTCGTGGCCCTCAGCGCCGGCCGCAATCTCGATCTGCTGATCGAGCAGATTCTGCGTCACAGTCCCGAAGTGGTGGCCCTCGCTGATGGCGAGCTGGTGGCTGAACTGCGGCAACGGCTGCAGGCGCTGGAGCCGGCCCTGCGTCCCCAGCGCCTGCCGGAGTTGCTGGGAGGCAGTGAGGGGATCTGCGCCGCCGCCGCCTGGCCCACCGCTGATCTGGTGGTGACGGGGATTGTCGGTTGCGCCGGCCTGCTGCCCACCCTGGCGGCGATCCGCGCCGGCAAGGATCTCGCCCTGGCCAACAAGGAAACCCTGATCGCCGCCGGTCCGGTGGTGCTGCCGGAGCTGGCCCTGAGTGGCAGCCGCCTGCTACCGGCGGATTCCGAACATTCGGCCATTTTTCAGTGTCTGCAGGGCACCCCCTGGCCCGACACCGCCCGTCTTTCCACCGGCATCCCCACCCCAGGACTGCGGCGGATCCAGCTCACGGCCTCCGGCGGTGCCTTCCGTGACTGGGCCCCGGCCGATCTGATCAAGGCCACGGTGGCTGATGCCACCAGCCATCCCAACTGGACGATGGGCCGCAAGATTACGGTGGATTCAGCCACCTTGATGAACAAGGGCCTGGAGGTGATCGAAGCCCACTATCTGTTCGGCCTCGACTACGACCACATCGAGATCGTTATCCATCCCCAGAGCATCATTCACTCGATGGTGGAGCTGGCCGATTCCTCGGTGCTGGCCCAGCTCGGCTGGCCCGACATGAAGCTGCCGATCCTCTGCTGCATGAGCTGGCCGGAGCGGGTTGAAACCCCCTGGCGCCGCCTCGATCTCACCGAGGTGGGCAGCCTCACCTTCCGCCAACCGGAGCCCGATCGCTACCCCTGCATGGGCCTGGCCTATGCGGCCGGCCGGGCCGGTGGCACGATGCCGGCGGTGCTCAATGCCGCCAATGAGCAGGCGGTGGCGCTGTTCCTGGATGAAAAAATCCATTTCCTCGATATCCCCAGGCTGATTGAGCGGGTCTGCGATCGCCATGGCCGTGACCTGGCGGCCAGTCCCTCGTTGGAGGAGGTGCTGGCGGTGGATGCCTGGGCCCGACGGGCGGTGCTGGAAGCCGCCGTTGGCTTGACCAGCAGCCCCCTGGCCGCCCTGCCGGCATGAACGGCGCCGCAAAGGGCGAGGCCCCTGGACCCCTGGCCTCAGGGTCGCTTCGGGTGCAGCATCACCTGCTGCTCTGTGCCACGCCCAGCAAGCCCCTTTGCGTTGATCCGGCCGTGGGCGCCGCCAGCTGGGATCGCCTCAAGCGGCTGGTGCGAGAGCTGGGGCTGGAGGATCCCAGCCGCGCCGAAGGAGTGGTCTGGCGCACCAAGGCCGACTGCCTCAGGATCTGCGGCGGCGGTCCGATCCTCTTGATCTGGCCCGAAGGCATCACCTATGGCGGCGTCACTCCTGAGCGGATCGATCGGATCCTGTTGGAGCACGTGATCGGCGGCCAGCCAGTGAGCGAATGGATCGTGCAGCGCGCCAGTTTCGATGGGCCCCCTTGAGGGGTTGGGGCTTCAGGTGCAGAGTCCTTGATCAGTCGAGCCTCACGCCGCCAGCTCCCAGCCCTACAGGCTTGATCGCAGCAGGTTTCAGCCCTGCGGGCTGGGCGGCAGGTCTGAGCCCAGCGCTCTGCTGCGGAGCCAATCCGCCACCTGCCGATCGGCCCAGCTGGCCGCCTGGGCGTCGCCGCGGCGATGGAAGCCATTGTGGCCGCCGTGGGCCGTGATCAGTGTCTCCAGCCAGGGGCAGCTGTGCCGCTGGGCTTCCACTGCCAGCTGCTCGGTGGCGGCCACCGGCACCCAGGGGTCATCGGCAGCGTGGATCAGCAGGATCGGCGGCATGGCCGCCCCGCCAGCCATGGCCGCTTGTAGCCGCTGAAGCGGACTGGCCGCCGCGTAGTACGCAGCCATCGAGCCATGGCCCCAGCGGGGTGCCGTGATGGCGGCATCAAAGGCCTGCAGGCTGCGCACGCGGTGCGGTCCGGTCAGCAGGGAACGCTCCTGGGGGGAAACGCCCCGGGGATCGGCCAGGGTCAGCTGCCGCAGGCGCTTGAGCACCCAGCGGCGATACAGCCGATTGCGCGGCCGGTCGAATTGCACGGCGCAGCCGAATAGATCGAGCGGGCTGCTGACGCACACCAGGCCATCGAGCAGGGGCTGCTCCGAGGGCGACGGCAGGGGTCCCTCCAGCCCTGGCCGCTCCAGCAGCCCATTGAGCAGCATCGTGCCACCCAGGGACAGGCCGACGCCGTACAGGGGCAGGGGGCGCGTGGGGGAAGTGCCCGGGCCTGCCAACCGATCCGCCAGTTGGCGGGCGCGGATCAGGGCCGGCAGCAGATCGCTGTTGCAGCGGGCGGCATAGGTACCGGTGGCCAGGGAGCGGCCGGCCCCGGCGCCACGCATGTTGAGACGCAGCACGCCAAATCCGGCGCTGTCGAGATGGTGGGCCAGACGGCGGACGCCCAGGCCCTCACTGCAGCCCCCCAGGCCGTGGACAACCACGACCAGACCCGCCACCGGCAGCCCTTGAGGGCAGCTGTAGCGCGCCAGCAGCGCTGCATCGCCGCCCAGCTCAATCGTGATCGCGGTCGAGCGATCAAGCTGCAGCCGTTGGGGACGAAGGGTGTCCCGCAACGTCTGCAGATCGGCACCCCACCAGGGCCAACGCTGCCGGTGTTGGGTGTCGCACTGGGCGGCGTAGCCGTCGGGGAGGTCGGAGCTCACCAGGAGGGAAGCGGCATCGGCGGATCGTTGCCGATCCTGCACGATGCCGGACGGATCAGACCGCCACCTTCTGCTTCTCTTTCTCCTTCTTGGCCACCACCTTGCCCACACCCATGCTGCGCAGCTCGCTCAGCAGGCCGTTGAGTACCGCCTTGGCATCGCCGAACACCATGGCGGTCTGGGGTAGCTCGAACAGGGCATTGGCGATGCCGGCATAGCCAGCCCCGAGGCTGCGCTTCACCACGAACACCTGGCGAGCCTGATCCACCTCGAGCACGGGCATGCCATAGAGGGGGCTGGTCGGATCACTCTTGGCGTCCGGGTTCACCACATCGTTGGCCCCCAGCACGATCACCACATCGGTGCGGGGAAACTCGGGGTTGATCAGATCCATCTCGATCAGCTGCTC
>CAIZOZ010000137.1 GCA_903934745.1 uncultured cyanobacterium | reverse complement strand
CTGCGGGGTCGGGTGTCACCCTGTGGCCGCATGCCCTTTGCGGTGCCCAGCAGCGAAGCGCAGCTGCCGCCCTTTGAGCCCCGTGCGCCCCGCGACGTCTACGACCTGTGGCATGGCTACCGGCGCCTGCGCCGTGATGGCCATGGCGCTGCTTTCCCCTTCGGATTCGGCCTCTCTTACAGCAACTTCAGCCACGGCGATCTGCAGGTGCAGCTGGATCCTGAAGCAGACATGCTGCAGGTGACGATCACGGTGACGAACATCGGCCCGATGGCCGCTGCTGAGGTGATTCAGGTCTACGCGGAGCCGCCGGGGCGGCTGCTGGAGCGGCCGGGGCGATCGCTGATCGGCTTTCAGCGGCTGAGTCTGCAGGCCGGTGAGCAGCAACGGCTCAGCCTCGCCATTCCACTCCTGCGCCTGGCCTACTTCGATGCGGCCGCCGCTGGCTTCCTGCTGGAGCCGGGGCGCCATGGAATCCGGATCGCCCGCCATGCCGAAGACGACGGACTGCTGCTGCCCTTGGATCTAAAAGCGCGGCTGGTGGGCCGCTGACGGGCTGTGCCGTTGAGCCGATGGAGGTTGGAACCGATGGGCGCCGTTGATGAGGCCGCCGGCGTTGCGGTTCGTTGATGTTCCTGGCTCATCAGGTGGGCCGTTGCTTCCGGCCCGGGTCACGGCCGCATCAACTCTTCGCTCAACGGTTGCAGCGCCTGGCGATCCCATAGCAGCTGCGGATGGGTCCAGACGGGCAGCATCCGCTGCACCCCCACCGGCAGCACGGCGCGCCAGCCCGGCAGCACCACCAGATCGATACCGGAGTAGAAGCTGCAGCAGGCGACGGTGCTGAGGCTGTCGAGGTTGCCGTTGAGTTCCTGCAGCAGGGGACTACCGCACTTCAGATCGGCGATGCCGGCCATCGGCTGGCGCGGCCAGGGCATGGCCGTGAGGGTGCCCTGATGCGGACTGCCGACACTGATCAGGCGCCGGGTGCGGCGATGTCCCCCCAACAGCTGGATCCAGGTGCGGGCGATCACGCCGCCCATCGAAAATCCCAGCAGATCAATCGGCTGGTCCGGGCCGAAGGCGGCCAGGATCTGCTGGCCGAGCAGGGCGGCGGACTCGGCGATCGGTGTCATGCCGAAGCGCAGCGGCAAATCCGGCAACAGCAGCGGTCGGCGGGGTTCGCGCAGGTACTTCAGCAGCCGGTTGAACACGCGGGAGCTGTCCAGCATCCCGTGCACCATCACCAGCGGAGGATGGGATTCGCAGGTGGGAGCCAGACGCATGAATCTCATTCAAGGACAAGATGCGGCTGGACGTGGTCAAGTCGGCTGCAGGGATCACCGCCCCCTGGCGCTGTCCAGGCCTCAGCAGCAGCCTTCAGCGTTCTGAATGGGCCCAGCGTCCAGCTCGGCGCGGAAGGGCAGGCTGCTGCCACAGCCGGCAAAGATGCCGAAGTGGCGGCTGAAGTCGCCGATGAAGTCGAAGTGCGGCCGGAAGCGGCTCTGGTGGAGCATCCGGTAGGTGTTGCCACACACCGGCAGCACCCGACCGGTTTCGAGGGCGTGGTGTTGATCTAGATCCCAGCGATCGGGATGCTCGGGGATCGTGCCCCGGTAGATCACGGCTTGGCCATGGTCTTCGCAGGCATCTTCGAGCTCGCGGATGTTGAACAGGCGGTAGGTGGCCGCATAAAAGCGGGCTTCACCCACCAGCGGCGCGATCTGGGGTTCGGTGATGCGGATCGGTCGATCGGCCACCAGACGGGGATCAGCAAAACCGGCAGCCCTGGCCAGGCGCAGAAAGTCATTCCAATAGAGCGCGCCACCGAGGCATTCGCCATAGAGCACCGGATGGCGATTGACGCTTTCGGGCAGACGCCGATCAACGTAGACATCTGAAAAATAGAACTCGCCACCGGGCTTGAGCAATCGCTGCACACCCCGCAGTACCGCCGCCTTGTCAATCGAGAGATTGAGTACGCAGTTGGAGACAATCACATCGAAGCTGCCTGGCTCCAGGGGCAACTGCTCGAGGTTTTCGATGGTTCCTTCCAGAAAGGAGACGTTGGCTTGCCCGAACTGCTCGGCGTGATACTGCTGATGTCTGCGGGCAATGGCGAGCTGCTCCGGCGTCATATCGACTCCCACCACCGAGCCCTGGGCTCCGACCAGCTGAGCCAGCAGGTAGACATCCCGCCCGGAACCGCTACCGAGATCGAGGATGCGGCAATCCTTCAGCAGCGGTGGGCAGATCAGGCCGCAGCCGTAATAGCGGTCGTTCACTTCTGGATGCACCTTCGCCAGCAGCGGCCTCAGCCAGGCGGGCACGGCATCCGCATCACAGCAGGCCGACGTCTTGAGGTCTGCCGTACCTGTGAGCTGCTGGCCGTAATAGTCCTGAACGGCTTCTTGGGTGTTCATTGATCGCAGCTCTTATGGAGAGAGTTGAACGTGTTCTATGGGCTGAACCGTATCCCCAGTCTGGCTTGCTCCGTGGCCGCAAACCGAGCTGGGTTGTTCAGTCCCGGCAGGCGCTGGGCGCATGGGGCGTAGCTTGGCGAGCCAGTCGATCACCGCCGATCTATGCATGCCCTGCCGCTGCACCTCGGGCCCGGGAGTGATCTGCGCTACAGCCTCGAGCAGCTGGCGGCGAACCAGCAGGTTTCCGGCTTTGTGCTCGGGGTGGTGGGCAACCTCGCCCAGGCCGCCTTTCAGTGTCCTGGCCAGGCCGAGCCCACGGTGGTACGCGGTGACCTGGAGATCATCACGCTCAACGGCACCCTTTCCCCGCAGGGCGTGCATCTGCACCTGAGCCTCTCGGACGGCAGCTGTCAGGTCTGGGGCGGCCATCTGGAGCACGGCAGCCTGGTGCTCAAGGGGGCCGATCTGCTCGTCGGCTTGCTGACCAACCAGGCCGCAGAGGAGCCCCCCGAGGTGCCGCTGCAACCTTTGGTGGAGATCGCTGTGCTGCCGAGCTGTCCCTTCTCGGCCCGGGCTGTGCGCATGTTGCGCACCCTGGGAATCCCCCATCAGGTGCTGGAGGTGAGCAGCGACGAGCAGAGGCGCGAGCTCGAGCAGCGCAGCGGTCAGTGGAGTCTGCCCCAGGTGTTCATCGATGGTCAGTCCATCGGCGGCTATGGCGCCCTAGCCGATCTCCAGGCTCGCGGCCAGCTGGAGCATCTGCGCCGCTGATGACCACCCTGCAGTTGCTGACGCAACCTGGCTGTGGACTGCTGATCGGCCGCTATCCCCGCTTTCGCTACAACGCCAGTGGCGGCGGCGGCAGGGCGACGCTGGGGCCCCAGGATCGGGCCGGCTGGCAGATCCTGAGCTTCGACCCCGCCGCCCTCACCATTCCTGCGCTCAACTGGCGCACCACCCGCTTTCTGGGTGTGCCGCTGCCGCCCGGCCTCAGCATTGCCGTGCATCCCGAGCGCCTGGAGGGGCGCTGGCAGTTAGCCACCGGTGCGCTTGAGCTCCAGTTCGAGGCCCGATTCCGTTTCGCCTTTGCCGATCTGTATCAGGCTCCCGATCTGCTCGTTCGCACCCAGCTCACCACCAAGGCGGTGCAGGGCCAGCGCCATGGCGCCCGGGGTCAGCCGCTCGATGGCCATGGCCAGGCGCTGCTGGTGGGGATCGCCACGGTGCAGCCCACCGGCGTGGCCTGGTTCGATCGTTTTCTGGGTCTGCCTGATGAGGCTCTGGCCCAGCTGCGCTGCTGTTTTCAGCCGGCTGCAGCCCTGCCGACCTGAACTTGGCCCTGACGTCGCGCTTGCTTGCTCCATCGAGGCCCGAGGGGAGATTGCACGCGCCGATTGACACGGATGAGCCTGGCCGGAGTGTCTAGAAGCCTGGTGCCGTAAGGCACTGCGGCCGAGAGTTCAGAGTCTGTTCAAACGCCCCCTGCGTGATTCGAACACACGACCGGCTCTTGAGAAGGCCTGCGGTCGCTGGCTCGCAAATCATTGGTGTAACTGGATTTGGAGGCGCCAGCTTCGCCAGGTGTGAGCAGAAGTGTGAGCAGTTCGCTGGATTTCGCCCTCCTTTGTGCCCTCTCGCTCCCCCCCCCCATATCCAGGCGGCGGACGAGGCTTCAGAACCGCAGCTTCCGGCGACTCCAGCCGGTGATCGTGGCTTCAACGTTCTCCAGCTGCCACTGCCACTGCCCCAGCTGGCGCAGGGTTTCGCGGGCTTCTGCCGTTGTTACCCAGACTCTCTGGTGCTTTGGCGGTGATGTCGTTTCCATCAGCCCCCCTCCAGCTGCGTACGCAGGCGGCGCAGCGCCTGCTGAAACACCTCCGGCCAGGCATCGCCGCCGGCGCCGTGCTGGGCCAGAACGCTGATGCCGCTGCAGAAGCCCAGAACCAGCTGGTGGTGCCGATCGGCCTGCTGCTGGCGGCTATCCCCGACAACCGAGGCTGGCCTGGCCATGCCCGCGTGGCGCACCCGAGCGCCCCAGATCCGGCCCGTCACCTTAAATTGTTGTACAAAGCGTTTCACGGCAGATGCCATGGTGATCGGGGTGCCGGTGGAGCCCGAACTGGAGCAGCCGCACTGGAGCGAGCAGGTGCCCGACTGGAGCGACTGGACCGCATGACTGGTGCCGCCCAGGAGCTGGGGCCATCGCTGCGCCGCGGAACCGTGGTCACGGTGGCCAGCCCGGGGGGCTATTCCGGCAAGCCTCCGCCGGTGATGGGCTGTGCAAGTCCTCGCAGCTGATGGTCGACAAGCTGTTCACCGTGCCGATTGAGGTGGTGGGAGCCGTGCTGGGGCCGTTGGAGCCGCAGGTGCTGGTGGAGCTGGATCTGGATCTGGCGCTGCGGGGCTGGCTGGAACTGCCGTGAATCCTGTCGAACCTTCGCCTGGCCGGACGATCGGCCCCGCGGCCTCTGATGCCCCGTTGAGTCAGCGCCACGGCCAACCCCAGCCGCCCGGGAGCGGCAACAACGGCGGCCAACCCACCGAGAGGCAGAGCAGCGCCAGCCAGCAACCCACCGAAGTGCTGGCTGGCTCGATCGAGCGCGTCACCTTCCACAGCGCCGAGAGCGGCTTCTGCGTGCTGCGGATCAAGGCCCGCGGCCATCGGGATCTGGTCACGGTTGTGGGTCACGCCGCCGAAATCAGCGCCGGTGAATGGGTCACCGTGAGCGGCACCTGGGTGAACAGCCGCGAACACGGCCAGCAGTTCAAGGCTGCCTTCCTCAAGGCTTCAGCGCCCACCACGGCGGAGGGGATCGAGAAGTACCTGGGCTCGGGAATGATCCGCGGCATCGGCCCGATCTACGCCAGCAAGCTCGTGGCGGTCTTCGGGGTGGAGGTGTTCGAGGTGATCGAGCAAGCCCCCGAGCGCCTGCGGGAGGTGCCCGGCATCGGCCAGGTGCGCGCCGGCCGGATTGCCACCGCCTGGGCCGATCAGAAGGTGGTGCGCGAAATCATGGTGTTTCTCCACAGCCATGGCGTCGGCACAGCGCGAGCTGTGCGGATCTTCAAGACGTACGGCAATGACGCCGTGCAGGTGATGGCCGAGAACCCCTACCGCCTGGCCCGCGACATCCGCGGCATCGGCTTCCGCACCGCCGATGCGATCGCCGCCAGGCTCGGCATCGCCCCCGACGCCATGATCCGCCTGCGGGCCGGCATCAACTACGCCTTGCTGGAGGCCAGCGGGGATGGCCACTGCGGGCTGCCGACCGCCGAGTTGCTCAAGCTCGCTGGTGAGCTGCTATCGGTCGAACGCCCAGCAGCGTCGCCACCGGCCGAACCGAAGGCCACAGAGGGCTCAGCTCAGACAGACGAGCCAGGCGGCGCGGCAGCAAAGCCACCTTCTCGTCCAGCGGCCCCTGCCAACCGGATTCCCCTCGAGCCCGCCGTGATCCAGTCCGCCCTCGATCTCGAACTCAGCGAGGGCTCGGTGGTAGCGGACAGCCTGGCGGGCGATGCCGCGATCTTCCTG
>CAIZOZ010000136.1 GCA_903934745.1 uncultured cyanobacterium | reverse complement strand
GGGGCAGGGGTCGGCCGCCGCCATCAAAGGTGTCAGCCACAGGCGGCGACGGCTCAGGCGCACGGCCGGTGGCGACCGGACGCTGCCAGTGGGGCAGGCTGAAACTGTCGTCGTCGGGCCAGACTTCGCTTTCGCTTTCGCGATCGCGATCGCCGGCGGTGGTGGTGGAGATGGTGGCCGCCGGCGACTGGGGCGTCAGACCACGGCGTGAGCGGGCCTCCAGACGGCGGCGCGGCATCGAGTCGGCCGCCGTGGCGGCGTTGGTGTCGGGATTCGTGCGGCTGGTCTGGTTCCGGGACCTGGCGGCGCTGGCTGGATCGGTGGCGCTCAACGGCCTGGCAGCGCTCACCGGGTTGGCGGAATTGGGCAGATCCGCTGGGTTGAAGCGGGTGTCCGGGTTGGACAGATTTCGTGCGTTCGGCCGGCTCCTCGGCAGCGGCGCCGGCGAATCGGGGCCCGTGTCCTGCCAGGGTTCGCGCCAATCGTCGTCATCTTCAAGCAGCCAGTCGAGGCGCTCTTCCACCCAGCGGCCCAGGCCATCAAAGCCGCCACGGCCCGCCATGCGGGCCTCACCGCCCCGGCCCGCATTGCGGGCCTCACTGCTGCGGGCCGGTGGCCGGGAGCCGGGTCGACCACCCGCCACCCCATCGACGAACTGACGGCCCGCGCTCACCCAGCGATCGAGTCGCTGATCCAGGGGCTCACGCTCGCGACCGGAGGAGCGGCGCGGCTCGCTGCCGCGAAACTCGGATCGGTCGTCGCGGCGATAGGGGGCGTCGTCGTCCATGGGGCCACGATACCGAGGCTGGGCGGCCAGATCGGACCTGGCAGCTGACCCCACCAGGGCACCAACCGCTGCCGCCACCCAAGCCACGATTCCTGATCAACGGTTCCGGGTCGTGGGGATCCGCCGCTGCGCCGGCCGGATCCACCAGCCTCACCCCTCCAGCAGGCTGCGCAGCATCCAGGCCGTTTTTTCGTGGATCTGCAGCCGCTGGGTGAGCAGGTCGGCGGTCGGCTGGTCGTTGGCCTCGCTGGCCAGGCTGAACATCGTGCGGGCCGTACGGGCCACGGCTTCATGGCCGGCCACCAGCTCGCGCACCATCGCCAGCGCCTCCGGCACCCCATCGGTTTCGGCGATGGAGCTGAGGCTGGCGATCGTGTTGCCGCCATAGGGGGCGGGGAATCCGAGGGCACGGATGCGTTCGGCGATCACATCCAGGGCGTTCCAGAGCTCGGTGTACTGCGCCATGAACATCAGATGCAGCGTGTTGAACATCGGCCCGGTGACGTTCCAATGGAACCCGTGGGTCTTGGCGTAGAGCACCGAGGTGTCGGCCAGCACCTGGCCGAGCCCAGCGGCGATCTGCTGCCGCTGGGCTTCCGGGATGCCGATATCGATCGGCAGGGAGGTGGGGGCCATGGCGGGAGTGGGGGTCAGGGAAGCTGCCTCCAGGTGGTTGGGACTGGAGTGAAGCTCTGGTCCGCCAACGTGGAGTGGACCAAAAAACAGTAATCAGGCCACCAAGCCCAGGCAGCACCGCGTTGGACTTGTTGTGCCCCCCAGGAGCATGGTGCCGCTGGAGCAGGGCCCTCTCAAGCAGCGCGAGGCCCAGCGGCAGCCAGAGTAACGGGCGCCTCAGCAGCTTGCAGCGTCCGCAGGCCCTGGTGGGACTGGGGCGCTGGGCTGGGCAGAGCTGGGCGCATCCGCCTCCGCCTCAGCTGTCCTCGCTCCAGGTGCTGGCCACGTGCAGCTCCTGCAGCTGCTTGCCGGACACATCCGCCGGGGCCTGGGTCATCAGGCAGCGGGCCTGTTGAGTTTTGGGGAAGGCGATCGTGTCGCGGATCGACTCCTCGCCGGCCAGCAGCATCACCAGGCGATCGCGGCCGAAGGCGATGCCGCCATGGGGTGGGGCCCCCATGTCCAGGGCCTCCATCAAGAAACCGAACTGGCGATTCGCCTCCTCAAGGGGCAAGC
>CAIZOZ010000135.1 GCA_903934745.1 uncultured cyanobacterium | reverse complement strand
CCCTCGAAGCCATCGGCCAACACCACCGCCTGATCGGCACAAGCATCGATCCGATCGCGGACTTCATCCCGCTGGGAGCTGGGTAAATGAATCACCACCACCTCGAAATCGTGGCGATCCAGGTAACGGATCAGCCCCTCGAAGGCGCGGCTGTTGCTGTGGGCATAGAAAAAACCGGATAGAAAGCCAATACGCTGTCGCGCTGCTGCTGGCCGCGGCAGGCGGACTGGAGCCTTGACGGACTGCAGATGATGACTGACCAGCCGGCCATAAGCCTCCAAAGAGTCACGATCATCATGGTTATGATAAATCAGGTAGTAAGGGTGATGACTCATGGCATAATCGCCAAAATCCAAGTCTTGCTGCCGTTCCACCAGCTGCCACAACCCCTCCAGACAGCGTTGCCGGAGCGCTTCAATCTGCTGAGCCGAAGTTGCCACGATCGGCAGTACGAACAGATGGTTGAGATGCAGGATCAGCATGTCTGGCCGCAGGGCCAGGGCTTCGCCATGCCAATGGATGGCGGCGTCCGGCAACGCCATGTTGCGGAAGATGTTGCCGAGTGCGGTGCGGCATGGCACGTGGCTGGGATCGAGTTGGGCGGCCTCCCCATAGGCCGACACCGCATCACCGAGACGACCAGCCTGCCTCAATACCTCCCCGAGGCGGCACCAGCCGGCCACATTCTGGGGATCCAAGGCCAGAGCCTCCTGGGCACAGACTTCAGCCGCTACCAGCTCGCCAGACTGCAACAACTGCCCAGCCCTGACCAGGAGATCATCCACCGTCATACCAAGCGATGCGGCCAACGAGCGCGGTGCAGCATCTGGAGGGCAAAGAAGCCAAGGCTCCAGATCCGCTGCAACCGGTCATCAAGCTGTGAGCGAGCAGCAGCCCGCCGAAATCGCCGCCCCAGAGACTGACCGGCCGAGCGCCACAGGGAGCTGGTCCCCTCACCGTCATGCTGCACCGCGCGCCAGCCGATGGCCTGGAGCCAGCCGTGATCGGCGCACCCGATCCGCCTGCTGCCCGAGGGAGCCGCACCACCCAAGACAGCATTGGCCCCACCAAGGCGGCGCTGTCCTGGCGATGCACAGCAGAGCAAGCCTCGATTCACCGGTGGCCCCCGCACGCGAACGGCATCTGGAGCGAGCCTATCGGCGCTGAAGCCGCCAGGCCAATCGGCCCCAGAGCAACGTTTAGGCTTCGCCCCTGCGATGTGACACTCCAGTGCTGGATCAGCGCCTACTGCGCGACGACCCCGAGCGGATCAGCCGACAGCTGGCCCGCCGCGGTCTGAAGCTCGATCTCACCAGCCTGCAGCAGAGCGCTCTGCAGGAGCGGGAGCTGGAAGAACAGCGCAGCAACCTCCAGGCTGAAGGCAACCGCATCGGCAAGGAGGTGGGACAGCGGATCAAGGCCGGTGCCAGCCCCCAGGAGCCCGAGGTCCAGGCCCTCAGGGACCAAGGGAATCAGATCAAACTGCAGGTGGCCAGCCTTGAAGACGAGGAGAAGGCGCTGCAGACCCAGCTGCGCGAACAACTGCTCGCTCTGCCGAACCTGCCCTCCGAATTGAGTCCGGACGGCAGTTCGGAGGCCGACAACGTTGAGGTGAAGCGCTGGGGTGAGCCGCGACTTGCGGGCCCGGCAGAACAGCTTCAGGAGCACTGGCAGATCGCCGAGCGGCTGGCCCTGGTGGACAGCGAACGCTCGGTGCGCATTGCCCAGAGCCGCTTCGTGACCCTGCGAGGCATGGGCGCCCGCCTGGAGCGGGCGCTGATCGCCCTGATGCTCGACCTGCATGCCAAGCGGGGCTACACCGAACTGCTGCCGCCGATCCTGGTGAACAGCGCCAGCCTCACCGGCTCCGGCCAGCTGCCGAAGTTCGCCGAGGAGAGCTTTCGCTGCGCCGAAGACGATCTCTGGCTCACGCCGACCGCCGAAGTCCCGATCACCTCCTTCCACCGCGATGAGGTGATCCCGGCCGACCAGCTGCCGCTGCGCTACGCGGCCTACACCCCCTGTTTCCGGCGGGAAGCCGGCTCCTACGGCCGAGACACCCGCGGCCTGATCCGCCTGCACCAGTTCAACAAGGTGGAGCTCTACTGGTTCAGCCTCCCCGAAGACTCCGACGCGGCCCACGAGCAGCTCACCCTCGACGCCGAAGCGGTGCTCGAAACCCTGGACCTTCCCTACCGCCGCATCGAACTGTGCAGCGCTGATCTGGGCTTCTCCGCCGCCCGCACCTATGACCTGGAGGTCTGGCTGGCGGGAGCCGGTACCTACCGGGAAATCTCCAGCTGCAGCACTTGCCGCGATTTTCAGGCGCGCCGCGCCAACATCCGCCTCAAGGCTGACAAGGGCACCCGGCTGGTGCACACCCTCAACGGCAGCGGCCTCGCCGTCGGCCGCACCATGGCCGCTCTGCTGGAGAATGGCCAGCAGAGCGATGGCAGTGTGCGCCTGCCCAAGGCCTTGGTGCCCTATTTAGGCACAGACACAATTAAAGGGCCCTGAAAGACTGGGCTGTAGCCAGCCCGGCCACCCTTGCAGCACCTAGCTGATGGGGCTTGCAGCCCCATCTTCACAGACCCAGCCCCTGCAGATCCTCACACCATCCCCCTGGAGCGATCTTAAATCAGATCAATCACCAGCAGGAAGTTAATGGGCAATGAGATAGCCAACTCTGCCAATAAAGTCAACCTTTCATTACCTTCTGACAGGCCCACAGGGCGCAGCGACAATCCCGCTGTATGGGCAGACCATCGGAACCTGCAGCCGGCTTGAACGTGGGACTGGGTACGACTGATCAGCCTGCTCCTACTGATCTCCAGCAGCAAAAGCAAGCAAGGGGGAGGGAGCGAGAAACTGGAGTAAACTGTGCTTGAAAAGCTAAAATTAAAACCTGCAGACGCACCTTTTCCGCCGCGATAATGCAGCCGAACAGTCTCCTTTCTACGGCCCAGAGGTGGCAACTAGACTAGTGTTGAGTGAGAGTGGTCTAGGGGGTTGGTGTCATGAGCGGGACAGAAGGCGGCCCATCTCGCTGTGTTTCTGCCACCAAGCCATCCCTGCACAGCGGCTATCTCCGGGCCTACCGGCAAGGGGAGCCAACACGGCAATCGCTGGCCCCTGGGCTTGGCAGAGAGCAAACTCACGCCCTGCCTGGAGAGACCGTCGCCGGCTGCACAGCCCGTATTTCAGCCCTTACCGCATGGGGAAAGACTGGCCGTGCTGCGGGCATTGCAAACCAATTTGCAATCTGCGGCGAGCAGAGCAGGAGGCCTCCTGCATGAGGAGCCAAACCCAGTTCAGGCTGAGATTCGTCCTTCAAGCAGCCAATCGCTTAAGCCCCCTTCAATCCAACAAGCGTGATGCAGGCTCCATCCTGCTCACGACATTAGTGGTGATTCTAGTTGCAATGATTGGGGGCGCTACCTTGATGAGCAAGGGCATCAATTCGTTGAAGGCCTCATCCGATGCCTCCGACCTTCAGGCAGCCAAGGAAGCCGCCGAAACAGGCTTCAACGAGATCCTTGCGGCCTTAAACACTGACGAGAGAAGCTATCTCCTCGTCACCAAGCTCGCGAACTGGGGCAGCGGCGGCGTGACAACCACAGACCTAACCAGCTGCAATATTTACCATCCAACCACGACCCTGGCAGCAGCACCTGCAGGTTATCCAAGCAGCAGCTCCTTCTACCAAACCCCCGACTATAAGGCTACCGTAACGTACAAGCTAGAGGCCTACGATCCTCCCTCAAGCGCCAGCACACCAAGCACATGCACAAAGTTTGGCAACCTGTTCGGCGGATCAGCCACCTTCACCATCGTGGGGACTGTCAGCAGGGGCGGCAAACAACAAGCTACATTTCGCTTGAAAAAAGTTGTCTTTGTGCGTGGACCATTCAGCGAATCCAGCCAACCCTTTGACGCCCCATTGATGATTACAGGTACCGGACCAAGCAGCAACAATGACGTCACGAAAATGGACCAGAAAAAATTTGGGATGTCTTCGATTCCAGAAGCCTGCATCACAGCCGGTGATCGCAAATGCAAAAATCCATCGCCTGGCCTACAAACCACCTATGTGGTGTGCTCCGGCAATCCAAAATGCGTGCCGCCCACATCCAACATCGGACCCCTGAATGCCTATGGCCTCAACCTGCCGCCATTCCCCGATGCCCCTTCCGACTTTCAGGACAAGAGATTAGAAGAACAATATGCAAGCGACAAAGACAATATCACCTACAATACGACTCTATGCAACTTCCCCTATTACGGTGCCACTGGCTGCCCAACAAGAAGCACAGCTGCATCCGCAACATTCATCAAAAATCAACTAGAAAAGGGATGCTACTACAACGTGAGTTCCCAACCTGACAATTCGGGCAGCACCCGCAACAGCCAGACCACCTCTGCCTCCACATCGATCAACTGTGCTGTGAAGACGATCAGCAACCCCAACATTAAAGTTAACACAGCTGGGCTTCCAATCAATGTGTTTGTGAGAGGCGAGGGAACTGCGATCGATGTTCAAACGGGTGACTTCAGCAATCTCATTCCATTGAATTGGGCCAAACTACGGATCTTTGGCAAAGACGGTGATGGTTCAAACTGCTCTAAGCAGACCATCAAAATCGGCGTATTGCAACTCGATGGCCTGTTCATCTGGATGCCAGCGGGCACAATGATCTACCCAAGTCCGGGTGGTGGTGGTGGCAACAGCGGTCCCTATGGCGTGCGCTGGGTCTGCGCTTTTGACTCCAAGAACTCCGCTAACCTGAATATCATTGGGCCAAGCGATGCTGTGGCCGGTCTTGCAACAATCTTCCCCAATAGCTTCAATTCTACTGATCCCGATCCTTCTTTCAGCCCCACAGGTGTACCCAGCAATATCACCAATTATCGGGCCTACGGGGTCACCTATTAATCATGAACAAATCAGCCCTCACGAGACCATCCCAATCTTTGCCGAATCAACCAGCCAGGAAAGCTAATGGGCAGAGATCTGGTCAGCCTGGCTTTACGCTACCAGAAGTTCTGATGGCTGCCGTGATTGCGCTGATATCAGCCACTGTCCTATATCCACTATTCAACGAATCGCTGATTATCGGACGCCAATCAGCTGATCGGAATTTAATTGAAGCAGCCACCTCACTGGATCTGAGCTGGATCAAACGCTATGCCAAGTTTTGGAAAATGAAAAGTGGGCCCTATCCGCTTGACAATTCCCACACCAAATCAATTGCAGCATTTCAGACGTCACCCGTCCTTGAGTATGAATGCGCCAATAGTGATCTCACGACAACAGATCTCTCACAGCAGTTCATCAACGATGCTGTCAGCGTAGCCAATACAGTGAACGACGTTGCGCCCAAGCTTCCCTACAACTTCTCGGCCACTGCCAATAGCCAAATCCCAATCAGCAATATCAGCCCTGGCTACACATTAACTCGAACGGTCGACACGGGCAATCCAAATCGAGTCTATGTCATCTACAAGGTTGACTCAACAAACGACCGGCCGATCAACTTTGTGCGCGAGGCTTCTGTCCTGCTCGAATCCGTGGCATGGTGCACGCCGACATGAGCAACTCACTACGACGACCATTGACCAGCAGGCTAGAGCAAAAAGGCTATACGCTTATCGAGCTATTAATGGTGACTGTCATCGTCAGCCTGCTCGCAAGTATTTTTTTTAGCAGTCAATCATCTTTTGTCAACTACAGCAAGACCAGGCTTGCCGCAGCAGAGCTTTCTGGCGCCATCGCTGGAGCCAGAGATGCCGCTGCAAAGAATATTACCGTTGACTCAAATTGCAATATTCTCCAAACCGTAGACAAAGCAACCACAAATGTAACCACATCCCTTTCGCCTGCAAACTGCATCAGCTCAACATTGCTGCCGAATGCGATCAACCTCAGGGATCGCTCCGGCTCCAGCAGCCTGAACATCGATCAAACAACCGTGCTTACCTTTCGCGCCGATGGCATGAGTACAAATACGGATACCAAGCTAATTGATCAAACAATCCGTCTCTCCGATCCGCAATCATCCTCGGTGATCTGCGTTAATCTGACCATACCGGCCTCGATTATCCGCCTAGGACTGAGCAAACCCGAGAGCAAAGACTGTGATTATACCGCAAAATGAAATTCACTCGTCAATACTATCGCCATCAGCCAGCCTGGTCATCGCTGGTGTTGCGCAAACTCCTGAGTTCAGTGAAGACGGCTTCGCGCCACCAGAGCGAGGGCTTCGCGCTGGTTGAACTATTGGTGGCGACAATCCTCAGCCTGATTATCATTCAAGCCATGGCGCATATCATGGTTTCTGAACTCAAGTTATCGCGATCCTTTGAGGAGTATTCCAACATGAAAGATGCCACCATCAGGGTGGCCGCGATGATGCAAAAAGAAATCTCCCTAGCCAGTGATCTCTCCGTGCCGGCAACGGATCCCACGACTTGCGGCCTGAAAGACCCCCTGGTGATTGTTGGTCCACGCAAACTGTGGACCATCGTGTATGGATTTGCGGCCTCGAATCCACCGGCTGGCTGGGTGGGACCGATGACCCTCTTTCGCTGTGGCCCTCCCTACCTCGCCAACGGCAATCTCGACCTCACCGTGCCAACCACGCCTTACCAGCCGGTCGTCGTGTTGGACAGATTGGCATTGACCAGCCCCTGGGACACGGTGATCAACAGCGGGGATCTGGCCAACCTCTCCAATTCCCTCTCGCGCGGCATCAGAATCCAGTTCAACATGCAGTCGAGCAACGGTCAGATCAATCCCTACATCTTCGGCGCCCGCTCCGCCATCAATCCACTTTATGCCTTTGGCGATCAGGTGGCCAATGGCAGCACCTATCTGACAACGGCACCCAGCGCCTGTGACGATGCCACCGCCACCAGCGGCTGCACGAATATCTTGAACGCTATTTGCTATCAAACACTCACCACACATCAGATCATCTATGAGGGAGCACCCGCAACAGAGATCGACAAACGTCAGCACTTCTATGTCGCACCCAATTCGGGCACAATCTCGATCATTGGCTCCCCATTATTTGAGGACATTGTTTACCTTCCCAACCTCAAAAGTACCTACAGCTTCAAGCAATCAGCCGGCTCAGGCTCAGGAACATGCACCCGGGCCAGCTGCTACGTGTATTTGACGTCGGGAGCGAATGAAAAAATCAGTCTTCAGAATGTCAACTATCTGATCTTCCCGGATGCCCAGATCGGCATCTGAGTTTCGCCGCCCGTTTGGGCCAAGCCAGACGCCCAACCAGCCAAGCGAGGTGTCGTCGCTCCGTCGGCTGATGTTCAGCATTGGAGCCCCCAGGGCTGCTGGCGCCCGCAGCTGTGCTCAATTCTCAGACTTCTTCTGCCAAACCCTGCTGCCAGCAACGCCAGAAACCCTGATCGGACGCGACCGAACCCGGTCGTTGGCCCATAAGGCCCACAATGGAGTCCTTGCGGAGCTTGGCTGACATGGGAGTTCTCACCGCACTGGCGATTCTGGCGGGGCTGATCGTGGTGCACGAGAGCGGTCATTTTCTGGCCGCCCGCTGGCAGGGCATCCGGGTCAGCGGCTTCTCGATCGGCTTCGGCCCAGCTCTGCTGCAGTGGCGCCGCGGCGGCGTGCTCTACGCCCTGCGGGCGATCCCGCTCGGCGGCTTCGTCTCCTTTCCCGATGACGACGACGACAGCCCCATCCCCGCCTCCGATCCCGATCTGCTGCGCAACCGCCCCCTGCCCCAGCGCGCCTTGGTGATTGCCGCCGGCGTACTGGCCAACCTGCTGCTGGCCTGGACGGTGTTGGTGGCCCAAGGATTTGTGGTGGGCATTCCCTCGGGTTTCAGCGCCACCCCGGGCGTGCTGGTGGCGGTGGTGCAGAGCGGCCAGCCGGCCGAGGCGGCGGGCCTGGAACCAGGGGATCGCATCCTGGCCCTGGAAGGCCACAAGCTCGCCGGTGGCCAGCAGGCCGTGGCGGAACTGGTGGATCGCATCCGCCAGGCCCCGGGCCAGAGCCTGCGGCTGGACATCGAGCGCGGCGGCCAACCCCTCAACCTCGCGCTCAGCCCCAATTCGGTGGGAGGGATCGGCCGCATCGGCGCCCAGCTCCAGCCCAACGGGATCGAAGCCCTTCGGCCCGCCCGTGGCCCGCTGGAACCGATCCGGCGTGCCAATCGTGATTTCGTTGCCCTGACGCGACGCACGGTGGAGGGTTTCGTCACCCTGATCACCCACTTCGGCGAAACCGCTGGCCAGGTGTCGGGCCCGGTCAAGATCGTTGAGATGGGGGCCTCGCTGGCCAAGCAGGGAGGCGGCAGCCTGTTTCTGTTCACCGCCCTGATCTCGATCAACCTGGCGGTGCTCAATGCCCTGCCACTGCCCTTGCTGGACGGTGGCCAAATGGCCTTGCTGCTGCTGGAAGGACTACGGGGACGGCCGCTGCCAGAGCGCTTCCAGATGGCCTTCTTCCAGTCTGGATTCGTATTCCTGGTTGGGCTCAGCCTGCTGCTGATCGTCAAGGACACCAGCCAATTGCCGGTGGTGCAGCAATTACTGGGCCGCTGAAACAAAGCCGAACCCGGAAGCTGCTCTCAAACATCACCCATGCCCCGCTTTGCCAGTGCCCGCCAACGGGCGCCACTGATTCTCGAGCGCCTGGGGGAGCTCTACCCCGACGCCACCTGCTCGCTGGACTGGCGTAATCCCTACGAGCTGCTGGTGGCCACCATGCTTTCGGCCCAATGCACCGATGTGCGGGTCAACCTGGTGACCCCGGCGCTGTTCGAACGCTTTCCCGATGCGGCCGCGGCGGCAGCCGTCGACTCCGACGCCGTGGAGCCCTACGTGAAATCCACCGGTTTTTATCGCAACAAGGCCAAGCACATCGTGGCCGCCTGCCGCCTGCTGGTGGAGCACCACGGCGGCGCCGTACCGCGCACGATGGAGGAACTGCTGCTGCTGCCGGGCGTGGCCCGCAAGACCGCGAGCGTCGTGCTGGCCTGGTGCTACGGCATCAACGCCGGTGTCACGGTGGACACCCATGTGAGCCGGCTCAGCCAACGCCTGGGGCTCAGTCGCCGCAGCGACCCGCGCACGATCGAGCCGGATCTGATGCGGCTGGTGCCCCAGGCCGACTGGCAGAACCTCTCGATCCGGCTGATCTTCCATGGCCGGGCTGTCTGCACCGCCCGCAAACCGCGCTGCCTGGACTGCCCGATCGCCGCGCTCTGCCCCAGTCACCCTGGACGGTAGAGTCCGGAACTAACAACGCTGACCCACCAAGCCGCATGGCGAAGAAGTCGATGATTGCGCGCGACGTGAAGCGCAAAAAAATGGTGGAACGCTTTGCCGCCAAGCGCTCGGCCCTCAAGGCCGCGTTTGAAGCCGCCGCCGATCCCATGGAACGGTTGGAAATCCACCGCAAGATTCAGGGTCTGCCCCGCAACAGCGCCCCGGTGCGGGTGCGCAACCGCTGCTGGGCCACGGGCAAACCCCGCGGCTACTACCGCGATTTCGGCCTCTGCCGCAACCAGCTGCGCGAACGCGCCCACAAAGGCGAACTCCCCGGCGTGGTCAAGTCCAGCTGGTAATTCAAGTCCAGCGTTGGAGCCGGCGAGCTGGCTGGCGAGGGCATCCGCAAGGATGCTCTTTTTGTTGAGCAGGTCGTTGCCGGTACACCGATGGCCTCGAGCGCTCGCGCCAGGACAAGCGGGAGCCGCCACTCAAACCAGTGCTCAGCAGCTTTGCGGCCCTGCAGAGACAGCCATTTGGCGTGCGACGCTAGCGATGCAGCCTGCAGTCCTCATGAGCTGGTCCCAAGGCTTCAGGCCTGTGATTCGGCCAGAGCCGCTGGCAGTGCAGCGGGGTCCGGCAGCCAAGCCCTCCGCCATCCCAACAAAAACCCAGGCTTTCCAAGCCCTGGTGGCGGCCGGATGG
>CAIZOZ010000134.1 GCA_903934745.1 uncultured cyanobacterium | reverse complement strand
CCGGCTGCGGCATCGTCGCTGACTCCGACCCCCAGGGGGAGGCGGTGGAAATGGGCTGGAAAATCCGGCCGCTGCTGGAGGCCCTGGCCTGAGGTCTTTGCCATGCCCCAGCTCGAACCGATCGCCTGGCTCGCCAATGCCGATCGTGACAGCGACATCGAGGCCAGCGGCGATCACGCCCAGCCCAGCGGTGAATGGGGCCATCCCGATCAGTTGGCGCTGCCCCTGAGTGATCGCGGCCTGCAGCTGGCCGATGGCCTGTTTGAAACCGTGCTGGTGGAGCAGGGCGAACCGCGGTTGCTGGCCCAGCATCTGCGGCGCTGGCACGGCTCAGCACTTCTGCTCGGCATGGCGCCTCCCCCCGGAGTCCAGGTGCTGGGCCCAGGCATCGCCGAAGCGGTGCGGCGCAGCGGCATCCGCCAAGGTGCGCTGCGGCTGAACTGGAGCCGGGGCAGCGGTGGCCGCGGTCTGGATCTGCCTGCCGCCTCCGCAACCCAACCGGTCCATCGTTTCTGGCTGCAGCTGAGCGCCTGCCAACCTGTTTTTGCTGGCCTCACGGCGATCATCAGTCGCCAGGAGCGCCGCAATGCCGACAGCCTGCTGAGCCGTTGCAAGAGCTTCGCCTACGGGGGCCAGATTCAGGCGCGGCGCGAAGCCCGCGCTGCCGGCGCCGACGACGCGTTGCTGCTCAGCACTAACGGCGAACTCTGCTGCGGCAGCGCCGCCAATCTCCTGGTGCTGCACTCCAATCAATGGTGGACTCCGCCGGCCAGCAGTGGCTGTCTGCCCGGGGTGATGCGGCAGCGGGCCCTTGAAAGTGGTCTGGCGCGGGAGGCCAGCCTCAGCCGCGCCGATCTGCTCAGCAGCGATGGCGCCCTGCTGATCAACAGCCTGGGGTGCAGAGCCCTGCTGAGCTGTGATGGCCAACCGTTGCCGCCATTGCCAGCGGCGGCAACGCTATGGCGGAGCCTGCTTAATTAGCCAAGCCGAAGTGAGGGCTCAGTAGCAGCCCTGCACGGAGATGCGATAGGTGAAGCCGGTGGCCGCCATGTTGTCGGTGGCACCTACCTTGATGTTCATCTGGCTGACCAGCTTGCCGGGAATGGCTTGCATTCGGACGGAACCGCCGGTACCAGGATCGGGGGTGAAGTTCTTGTTGTACACCTGCAGGTTGGAGCCATCGGTGAACTTCATGTAGGCCTGAATCGGATAGGTGGCACTCACCGAGGAATCGGCTGTGAAGAACAGCTTGTAGCTGCTATAGGGCTTGGTGACGAAGAAGTCAGTGTTCCAGTTGGGACGGCCCAGGGGGTTGCCGGGGCTGATCGTTTTGGTGACGATATTGGTGACGCCATTGCCCCCCACCGGGCTGAGAAACTCGCAGGGCTCGGCCAGGGCCGGCCCTGCACCAAGGGCGACGCAGGCGGCGATGCCGAGGGTGGAGCGCAGTGGGGTGAACACCATGGACTGGGGAATGAAACAGGCACTAAGTCTTACATGCGCAAGTCAAATCCCCCAGCCTTCAAGAGTGGGCGCCATGGCAGCCGGCACTGGCAGGTTGCCGGCTGGAGCAGGCCTTTTCGGGGTGCCGGCTCATGGCAAACAGCGGAACAACCGCGCCGTCGCCTTGGCCATCCCTGGATCCCTGCCTGCCCAGGTGCT
>CAIZOZ010000133.1 GCA_903934745.1 uncultured cyanobacterium | reverse complement strand
ATCGGCGCCCAGGGCCATCTGGATCGCCATCGAGCGCTCGGGGCTGAGCGTGATGCGGGCGCCATCGCGGGGGGAGCGAAACACAACGCCGTCATCGTCGATGCGGTTGATCGCCCCGAGGCTGAACACCTGGAAGCCGCCTGAATCGGTGAGCAAGGGACCGCTCCAGCCCATGAACCGATGCAGCCCGCCGGCCTCGGCCACCACGGCTTCGCCCGGTTGCAGATGCAGGTGATAGGTGTTGGCCAGCACCATCTCGGCACCGGTTTCCAGCAACTGGGGGATCGCCACCCCCTTCACCGTGGCGGCGGTTCCCACCGGCATGAAGCGCGGCGTGTGCACGGGGCCGTGCGGGGTGTGAAAGCAGCCGCAGCGCGCCCGGCTGTGGGGGCAGCGGGCTGTGATCTGGAAGCTGAAGGGGGTGGCATCGGCCGCCGCCGCCCCTGGGGCAGCGCCATGCTCCGGCGGCTGGGGAGAGGAGGAGGGACTGATCGGCACGCTCGGCCCTCCGGCAGCAAGAGTTGGGGGGACACCGGGTGGGCCCGCAGGCTCCCGTTGCCGATGACGGTACGTGCTGTGCGGCCGGGGTGTTTGCTGCGGAGCTTGGCGTGGTGGCGGCTCGCCTTCAGCATCCGGTTCGGGCCGCGGTGCCGGCCCCTGCCGCGGCGAGACGCTGCGCGGCCCGGAGCCGTCCTGCGCCTGAATGGGGTCGGTGCAGCTCCCCCGCCGGCCGGCGCCGTTCACCGCCTTGCCCCATTCCGTCTCGCCCCTCCCCCCGCCATGAAGCGCTCACCTGCCCCTGCCCCCGTCTGGCTGCGGGATCTGGCCGGGGCCTGGATCTTTTATTCGGTGCTGCCCGCCTGGCCGGGGATTCAGCCCCGCTTTGAGCGCATCGCCCGCTTTGCGCCCTGGGTGGGCCTGGTGCTGGGGGGCCTGCAGGCCCTGCTGTGGGCCCTGCTGCAGAACCGGGTTCCCCTGCTGGCCCAGGTGGCTCTGGTGCTGGCGGCCGCTCTGCTGCTCACCGGCGGCCTGCACATGGACGGGGCCATGGACACCGCCGATGGCCTGGCGGCGGGCGAGCGGCTGCTGGAGGCGATGGAGGACAGCCGGGTGGGGGCCAGCGGGGCCCAGGCCCTGGCGCTGCTGTTGCTGCTGCGGGCCGCCGGCCTGGCGATCCTGGGCCCCCTCGCTCCGGCGGGGCTGGTCTGGGCGGCGGTCTGGGGGCGGCTGGCGCCCCTGGTGGCGATGGCCCGCTTCCCCTATCTGCGCTCCGAGGGCAGTGCCGGCTTCCATCGCCGCCACTGGGCCGGCCTGGTGCTGGAGCTGCTCCCCACCCTGGTGCTGCTGGCCCTGTTGCTGCCACTCTCCTGGCTCTGGCCCTGGCTCTGGCTGTGGCCCTGGCCGCCCCTGGTGCTGGCCGGTCTGCTGCCGGCGCTGCTGGTGCCGCTGGGCCTGGGCCGGCGCCTGGGCGGCCACAGCGGCGACAGCTATGGCGCCTGTGTCGAGTGGGTCGAGGCGCTGGCCCTGCTGCTCAGCGCTCTGCTGCTGGTGCTGCTGCGCTCTGCAGGCCCGGCGGCAGGCTGAGCTGGAAGGCATTGCCCTGCGGGGGCAGGCTCGGGTCGCTGAGGCTGGGAGGCACCAACAGCAGCAACTCCCCGCCCAGGCTCCTGGCCAGGTCCCGGGCGAGGGCCAGGCCGAGGCCGGTGCCGGGTCGCTCCAGCCCGGTGCTGCCGCGGCGGCCCCGTTCAAAGATCAGCTCCCGCTCGGCGGCTGGAATCGCCGCACCGCCATCCCACACCGTCAGCGTCGGCCCACCGCCGGCGTTCTGGCGCACGTGCAGGCCGACGGCGCTGCCGGCGGGGCTGTAGCGGAAGGCGTTTTCCAGCAGGTTCGCCAGGATCTCGGCCACGGCGCCGCTGTCGCCGCGCCAGTCCGGCAGCTGCTCCGGTCGCTGCCAGTGGCGTCCCTGCAGGGCCGCGGTGGCGGCGGCGCGCTGCAGCAGCGGTTCAAGCGGTTCCGCCAGGGGCTGGCCGTTGGGCCCGCTGAGCATGGGGGGCAGCAACAGGGGCTGGGGCGTGGTGCTCGGCGCGATCAGCACCTCGCCACCGGCCAGATCGCTGATCGCATCCACATAGCGGTTGAGCTGGCGCTCCTCGGCCAGCAGACCTTCCACCAGGGAGCGGTTGTCGCTGTCCTGGGCGAGCCGCTTGCGCAGCAGATGGCCGAAGGTGCGCAGGGCCGATAGCGGATTGCGCAGCTGATGCACCAGCAGGCGCAGCTGCTCATCCTGGCGGTCCAGGCGTCGCTGCAGCCGCTGCTGCTCCAGGTCGAGGCTGAGCGCTTCGGTGAGGCAGAGCGCCACCGCCTGGAGGCGTTGCCGCAGCGGCTCGGGCCAATGGCCATGGCTGGTTTCCACCTGCAGGGCTCCGAGCAGCAGCTGCTGGTCGCGCAGCGGCAGCCAGCGCCGTTCTTCCGCGGGCACCCGCAGCCGGCTGTCGCCATCCACCGCCGCCAGGGCGCGCCCATCGGCGGGCCATTGGCCCACCGGCATCAGGGTGGGCTGGCCTTCGGGCTCCTGGTGGGTCACATAGACCACCAGAGAGCGCACATCAGCGCAATCAACAAATTGACTGAGCTGGAAGCCCAACAGGCTGAGAAACCGCTCGGAGACTGGCATCACGGGCGGCGGGCTGGTCGGGTGTCGAGGGGCTGCCGGGAGGGGTCTCGAAAAAATCTCGAGGCGGAGTCGAAAATCCTAAAAAAAGCTTTAGGATGCTGGTATCGACCACTACTTCGCAAGTCCAACCGGGCTGGCAAGTCGCTGTCGGCGTGCTCAAGGCCGCACAAAGGTTGCATAAACCCTTGGCCGAGGCTACAGCAGAGGGAGATGCGCCCCTCTTCTGCGTCGTTGCTGCGTGAGCAGCTTCTGATGTCGCCGTTGGTGTTCTTCTGCTCACCCATGGCAGGACGACAGAACGTATGGGCGTGGATCGATCGGGCTTCGGTCCATCAATCCGGCCTGGCTTTCGCCATTTTCAGGGCTTTTATGTCCCTGGATGGCGATTGCGAGCCCTCGCTTTCCTCCACTCCACCCCTCTCCTCTCCTCCTCAGGGAGTTGTTTCATGTCCAAGAAGCGCAAGCGGATCAGCCGCCGTCGTCTGGCCGGCCAACGGGTTCTGGCCCACGTGCCCACCTTCAATCTCGAAACCGGCGTCCACAAGCCCGTCACCGCCGCTCGGCGCTACATCGCCGAATCGGAGCTGATGGCCCCGGCGATCCTCAATGTGCGCCGCAATGAGCACACCACCGACCGCTTCTTCTGGGGCGAAAAAGGCCTGTTCAGCGCCCAGTACGCCGAGGAGAACCACTTCCTGTTCCCCTCGCTGCGGCTGATCGTCGATCGCATCGGTGAAGAGGTCCTGTTCGAAGGGCTGGAGTCGATGGCCGCCGACGACTGGGAAGAAATGGAGGAGTACGAGTACGCCTTCGTCTGAAGCCCAGCACCCAACAGCCGAAGCCTGAGCACCTCAGGATTCGGCTGCTGGGTCTGCATCCGCTGCCTGCTGCCAGCCCGCCGCCAGAAAGGCGCCCATGGCTCCCAGCAGGGCCGGATCGATGCCATGGCCGCCGCTGAACCCCAGCCGCTGCACCGGGCGCCCGGTTGTTTGCAGCAGCCGTTCCAGTTCCACGCTGGCCGCGAAGGGCACCACCGGATCCTGCTCCCCATGGGTGAGCAGGAATTTTGTGGTCGGGGCCTGATTCGGCTCCAACGCGAGGGGCAGGGGCTGCCAGCCCGGATGGGGGTAGCCACTGCAGGCAATCAGGGCCGCCAGCGGCAGCGCCCCCCGGGCTGGCCGGCCGTGATCCGGCTGCGCTCCAACTCGGCCGTCACCGGTGGCCCCACCAGCATCAGCGTCCTCGCCGCCACCCCCGGTGGCCACATCCAGGGCCATGGCGGCCCCCTGGGAGAAGCCCAGCAGGGCCGTGCGCTGCAGCGGCACACTGGCGCCCAGCGCGATCAGCCGAGCCCGGAGCTGCACCCGGGCCGGGGCCAGCTGGGGCCACTCCGGTTGCTGCAGGTCGTACCACTGGCGGCCGATGCCGCCGGGATGGGGCAGGGGCGCCCGCAGGGCCACCAGGCTGATCTGGGCCTGCTCAGCGGCGGACAGGCCAGTGAGCGGCAGCAACTCCAGCCCCAGGTCGAGCAGGTCATCGGCATCGGCTCCCCAGCCATGCAGCAGCACCAGCCGGCGGCTGGCCCGCTCCGGTCCGAGCTGGATGGCCGTGCCGTCATCCCGGGGGGTCTGATCGTTGAACGGGGTGGTCATGCCGCTGGCGCTGCTGCTGCTGCGTAGGTTGGCCCCTGAACCGTCTCCGCTGCCGCCATGGCCCCCACGGCTCTCCTGAGCGTTTCCGACAAGCAGCAGCTGGTGCCCCTGGCCGAGGGGCTGTTGCGCCATGGCTACCGCCTGCTTTCCAGCGGTGGCACCGCCGCCAGCCTCGCGGCTGCAGGGCTTCCGGTCACCAAGGTGGCGGATCACACCGGGGCGCCGGAAATTCTCGGTGGACGGGTCAAGACCCTCCATCCCCGCATCCACGGCGGCATCCTGGCCAGCCGCGCCGATCCGGCCCATGCCGCCGACCTGCAGGCCCAGGGCATTGATCTGATTGATGTGGTGGTGGTCAATCTCTATCCCTTCCGCCAGGTTGTCGCCGATCCGGCGGTGAGCTGGCAGACCGCGGTGGAGACGATCGACATCGGTGGGCCGGCCATGGTGCGCGCCGCCGCCAAGAACCATGCCGATGTGGCGGTGCTCACCGACCCCGATCAGTACGACGGCTTCCTGGCCGCCCTGGATGGCGGCCGGGTGGATGCGGATCTGCGCCGCCAGCTGGCCCTGGCCGCCTTCCGCCACACTGCCGATTACGACGCCGCCATCGCCACCTGGCTGGCCGGCCGCATCGAAGCAGGTGACGCGCTTGCGGCCGGGGAAGCGGCGGCTGAAGCGGTGGGAACGGGGGCCGTCGCCCCGCTGAAGCTGGAGCTGCCTGCCCGCCAGAGCCTGCGCTATGGCGAGAATCCTCACCAGAGCGCCACCTGGTATGGAGAGGCGGCGGCGGGCTGGGGCGCGGCTGAGCAGCTGCAGGGCAAGGAGCTCAGCTACAACAACCTGATCGATCTCGAGGCGGCCCTGGCCACCGTGCGCGAGTTCGGCTACGGCGAGGCCAGCGCCTCCCAGCCGGCCGCGGTGGTGATCAAGCACACCAATCCCTGTGGCGTCGCCACCGGCGCCAGCACGGCCGCGGCCCTGCTGCGGGCCCTCGATGCCGATCGGGTGTCGGCCTTTGGCGGCATCGTGGCCCTGAATGGCCCTGTGGACGCGGAGGCGGCCGAGCATCTGGCCGGCCTGTTTCTGGAGTGCGTGGTGGCGCCGGCCTTCAGCGCCGAGGCCCGCCAGCGCCTGGCCACCAAGACCAACCTGCGCCTGCTGGAGCTGCCCGCGGTGGCGATCGGCCGCGCCCAGCGGCGCCAGCTGCGCAGCGTGCTTGGCGGTGTGCTGGTGCAGGAGCTCGACGACCAGCCGATCGATCCAGCCAGCTGGCAGGTGGTCAGCCAGCGCCAGCCCACGGAGCAGGAGCTGGCCGATCTGCGCTTCGCCTGGCAGGTGGTGCGCCATGGGCGCTCCAACGCGATTGCGGTCGCGGCCGGCGGTCAGACCCTCGGCATCGGTGCCGGCCAGACCAACCGGGTGGGTTCAGCCCAGCTGGCCCTGGCGGCCGCCGGGGAGCGGGCGCGCGGGGCGGTGCTGGCCAGTGATGGCTTCTTCCCCTTTGACGACACCGTGAAACTGGCGGCCAGCCACGGCATCGCCGCGGTGATTCATCCCGGCGGCAGTGTGCGCGACGCGGACTCGATCGCCGCCTGCGATCAGCTGGGTCTGGCGATGCTGGTCACCGGGCGGCGCCATTTCCTGCACTGAGGGCCGCGCCGGGAGCTGGAGGGGATCGCGATCGTGTTCAGACCCCAGGGCTGCCAGCACGATCAGGACCAGGCCTGGCCGGTTGCAAGCGACGACAGCAGGCCGGTCTCAGCATGCATGGTTCGGCGTGCATGGTGTCTGTGGATGACCGTTCAGGGTTGGCAGCTGCCCGCAGCGACACCATGCCGGCCCAGCCAGTTGTAGTTTCGCTTTCAGTTCGGTATCGCCAGTTCCATGCCTTTTGAGCTCCCCGAGGCGTTGGCCTTCAACCTCAACTTTCTCCATCCCCTGCTGATGTGGGCGGTGCTGGGCCTGTCGCTCTATTCGATGGTGCTCGGCATCAAGGCCAAGAAAACCCGCCAAGGCACCCCCGAGCAGCGCAAGGAGCTGGTGAAGGGGCAGTTCGGCAAACGCCATTTCCAGCTCGCCAGCCTGGTGCTGGCCCTGATGGTGCTGGGCACCTTCGGTGGCATGGCCGTCACTTACCTCAACAACGGCAAGTTGTTCGTCGGGCCCCACCTGCTGGTGGGCATCGCCATGACCAGCCTGCTGGCGGTGGCGGCAGCGCTCTCCCCGCAGATGCAGGCCGGCAACCTGATCGCCCGCAAGATCCATGTGGGCCTGAACATGAGCGTGGTCACCCTGTTTCTCTGGCAGGCCCTCACCGGCATGCAGATCGTGCAGAAGTTGCTGACACCCGCGGTCTGAAGCTGCCAGCTCTGGCCTGCCTCGCGGCAGGCTGCGACCACCAGCGCCGCCTGGTTCAGAACTGGGCCCGGCGCCGGGGGGGACAGGGGATGCCGTGGCTGCCATGGAAGTCTTCCTGCACCTTCCAGGTGAGCCGCCGCGAGATCTGGCGCACGATCTGGCGCAGCAGGTGGTCACCGCTGCTCTGCACCAGATTGTCCGGCAACAGATTGATCATGCCCGGCAGTCGGATCCACACCGACAGCTCCAGTTGCCAGCGCACCAAGGTGTGCAGCATCAGCCGATCCACCTCTTCATGGGACACCTCCGGCCCGGTGCTCTCATCGAGCCGCAGGGAGGCGTTGAAGTCGACGTCGTAGAGGGCCTGCAAGGCCGGATCGGCATCGGGCACCTGCTCGGTGATGATCCGGTAGACGCCTTCATCCTGAGGCAGTAGTTCGAGGCCGATGGTGGGCTCCACCTCAAAGCCGAAGTTGCCGAAGCGCCCCAGGGTGAGCACATAGCCGTTGATCCCCAGCGGGGCGACCGCCATCGGCGCCGCACAGCGGCGGAACCAGCCCTCATGGCAATCGAGATAGGCCGCCACCACCGAAGCCGGTGCCCGCATCTCCATCAGATCGGCAAAGGCACTGGCGTAGCGATGCACCCGCGGATCGTCGCTGGCACGCAGTTGGGTGGGTTCGGGAAGGTGTGCTGCCGTCACGCTGGTGCCGGAAGGTCGGGTGGTTGCGGCGGTAGGCGGAGTCGGGGAGGTCGTGGGGAGCGCGGGGGGAGGAGTGGCGGAGAACCGGGGTGTTGAGGCCTGACTGGATACTGCGACCTGCTTGGACAACGGCTGGCGGTCGTGGCTCATCAGTTCAGGGAGCCCCGGACAGAGGTGCAGAGGGGAATGTAAAGCCCCGCAGCCAGCGCAGTGTCGCCACCGTGACAGCGGCGCCTCCCGGGTTCAGGTTTCGGTGAGCTCCACCAGCCGCCGGATCACGTCTTCCACCACCCGATCCGGGGTGGAGGCGCCGGAGGTGATGCCCACCCGGATCGGGCCTTCGGGCAGGAACGGTTCAAGCGTTTCCAGCTCCCCACCCAGGGGTTTGTGTTCGATCCGGTTGCCGGGCCCGATCCGTTCGGGGGTATCGATGTGGAAGGAGTGGATGCCCCGGGAGATGGCGATCTCCTGCAGGTGGGTGGTGTTGGAGGAGTTGTAGCCGCCGATCACCACCATCAGGTCGAGTGGTTCATCCACCAGGGCGAAGATTGCATCCTGCCGCTCCTGGGTGGCATCGCAGATCGTGTTGAAGGCCAGGAAGTGATCGTTGATCCGGGCTGGGCCGTAGCGCTGCAACATGGTGTGCTCGAACAGGCGGCCGATGTCTTCGGTTTCGCTCTTGAGCATTGTTGTCTGGTTGGCCACGCCGACCCGGATCAGATCGCGATCTGGATCGAAACCGGGTGAGCAGGCGTGCTGGAAGCGGGTCATGAACACCTGCCGCTCCTCGGGGCTGCGTTGGCCCTCGCTGTCGGCACCGCTGAGAATGTAATCACTCACCATCTGGGCTTCAGCCAGATCGAGCACCACCAGATAGGTGCCGGCAAAGGAGCTGGTGGCCAGCGTTTCCTCATGTTTCACCTTGCCATGAATGATCGAGGTGAAGGCATGTTTCTTATGCTTCTCCACCGTGTTCCACACTTTGGATACCCAGGGACAGGTGGTGTCAACGATGTGACAGCCGCGCTCATTGAGCAGCTGCATTTCCTGCACCGTGGCGCCGAAGGCTGGCAGGATCACCACATCGCCGGTGCCCACCTCCGAGAAGTCCTTGCAGCCATCTTTCACATCGATGAACTGCACATCCATCTCGCGCAGATGGTCGTTGACCGAGGGGTTATGGATGATCTCGTTGGTGATCCAGATCCGCTCACTCGGGTAGTGGCGGCGGGTTTCGTAGGCCATCGCCACGGCCCGCTCCACGCCCCAGCAGAAGCCGAAGGCCTCGGCCAGTCGCACCGTCAGCCGCCCTTCGCGCAGCTCATGGCCGTCGGTGCGCAGGCTGGCCACCAGGTCGCTCTGATAGGCGGTCTTGAGGCTGCCGGCCACCTCGTCGCCGAGGCCGAAGCCGCGGCGGTTGTAGCGCTCTGAATGGTGCAGGGAACGCTTGAAGGCACGGGTGTCCATAGGGCATGTCCAGTGGAGCCGACTCTATGGGGGTCGGTGGTGGGACGGGCGAAAAAAAACCGCGGTCGAAACCGCGGTTGGGAATGGCAACCAAGCCCGAAGGGTCAGTTGGAGGATGTCACGAAGTCGGGGTAGGCCTCCATGCCGTGCTCGCTGATGTCGAGACCCACCTGCTCCTCCTTCTCGTGCACCCGGATGCCACCGCTGAGGGCGCCGAGGATGCTCCAGAGGATCCAGGCGGTGATGATCGTGAACACCGAGTAGGCCAAGCTGCCAAGGATCTGAAGGCCGAGCTGACCGAAACCCTTGCCGAAGAACAGCCCGAGGTCCTTGTTGAACAGGCCCACGGCCAGGGTGCCCCAGATGCCGCCGATGCCATGGACGGAGAAGGCGCCCACGGGGTCGTCGATGCCGATCGAGTCGATGAAGCTGACGGCGTAGACAACCAGGGCGCCGCCGATGAAGCCCACGACCCAGGCGGCCCACATCGGGAAGCCGTCGCAGCCGGCGGTCACGCCCACCAGGCCGGCCAGGATGCCGTTGATGGTCATCGTCAGGTCGGGTTTGCCGGAGTGGAACTGGGAGACCAGGGTGCCGGCGATGCCACCGCCGGCGGCGCCGAGGGTGGTGGTGACGGCGATGTAGGGAACGGCTTCGGTCATGGCCAGGACGGAACCCGGGTTGAAGCCGTACCAGCCGAGCCAGAGAATCAGGCAACCGAGGGTGGCCAGGGCAAGGTTGTGGCCGGGGATGGCCTGGGGCTTGGAGTCGACGTATTTGCCGATGCGTGGGCCGAGGATCATGGCGCCAACCACGCCCGCCCAGGCACCCACGGTATGCACCAGGGTGGATCCGGCGAAGTCGATGAAGCCGAGTTGGTTGAGCCAGCCGTTGGCGTTCCACTTCCAGCTGCCGGCGATCGGGTAGATGATGCCCACCAGGATCAGCGAGAAGATCACGAACTCCTTGAACTTGATGCGCTCGGCCACCAGGCCGGAGACGATCGTGGCGGCGGTGCCGGCGAAGGCGGCCTGAAAGAGGAAGTCGACGCTGGGGACGAGCTTGCCTTCCTTCACCATTTCAGGGGTGACGGTGGGGTCGAAGAACAGACCCTTGAAGTGCAACCAGCCACCGGCGATCGAATCCCCGTACATCAGGGAATAGCCGATGAACCAATAGGCCGTTACCGCCAAGGCGAAGACGATCAGGTTCTTGGCCAGGATGTTGACAGCGTTCTTCTGACGGCAGAGACCGGCCTCCACCATGGCGAAGCCGGCGTTCATGAAGATCACCAGGAAGGCCGCGATGGCCAACCAGAGGTTGTTGATCAGGAATCCGGGGGTGAGCTCGGGCAGTTCAGCCGCGTGGGCCGAGAGGTTGAACACGCCCAGCCCGAACAGAGCCAGAGGCACGCAGGCGACCCAGGTGAGTGCCTCCTGGGAGGAAAGACCACGAACCTTGCGCATTAACAGTGCTGGAGCCTCAAGGAGACTGGATTCACTCAGGCTCCTCCGCGGCCGAACCTTGTGCTGTTGACTTGAATCGGTCATGGGAACGTGGTGAAGAGAACGTTCGACTTTTGACGCCGAAGTAGGCATCAACAAGCTCCGACTATCCACGAGGGGGGACCCTTTCTAGTGTCTGATTCGATACCGAACGCAGCCGAAAGCGCCATGCCGGCTCGCCCCGGTTGAGCCCCCCTTCCTTAACGGATGCAATAAGTTCCTGTGAATGTTCATTCTGAACAGTGCAAAGGCGCTAAAAGCGTTCCAGGCGGTTCCCCGTTCCGCGCTCCGGCGCGACCAGGGCGACAGAGCGACCAGGGCGGGACCCAGCTCCAGTCTTGCCGTTTCCGCTTCTGTGCCCATGGCCCATTCCGCCCTCTGCTTTCGCGGGCTTCCCTAGGGGCACTCCCGCGACGAGCGCCCCTCAGCGGCCCCGATTGAGCACGTCCACCGCGGTAGCCACCACTACCACCCTCACCACGCCTGAGCGGCCAGGCCGAGGAATGTCACGGCGGCGTCTGTGAAGCTGTAGCGGCAGGGAAGCACCTCCACGCCGGCTGCCACGGCGGTGCGGAACAGCTCCCCGTAGCGGGGGTCGGCACTGTCCCCCGGCGCGAAGCGGCTTACGTCGGCGCGGCTCAGGCAGGGCACCAGCACCGCCCGGGCCCCGGGTACCAGGGCCGTGAGCTCCACCAGATGCTTCTGGCCCCGTTCGGTGACTGTGTCGGGGAACAGGGCCAGATCACCCTCGCTCCAGGTGGTGTTCTTCACCTCCAGCCAGATCGGCCGGGGATCGGCGGCACCTGCGGCTGGCGTCAGCAGCAGATCGATCCGGCTGCGGCGGCCCTCGCCGTAGGGCACTTCGGCCCGGATTGCGCCGATCGGGCCGAGCCAGGGCTCGAGGCAGCCGGCCTCGATCGTGGCGCGCACCAGTCGGTTCGGCAGGGCGGTGTTGATGCCCACCCAGATCGCGCTGCCAGCGGCGCCGGTCACCTCGGCCTGCTCCCAGGTCCAGGCCAGCTTGCGGCTGGGCGAGGCAGCGTGGCGCAGGCGTACCCGTCCGCCTGGATGCAGCACCCCCGTCATCGGGCCGGTGTTGGCGCAATGGGCGGTGACCAGTTCGCCGCTGTCGAGGGCCACATCGGCGAGGAAGCGCTTGTAGCGCTTCAGCAGCACGCCTTCCACCAGGGGGCCGGTGGCCAGCACGGTCACCGGTGCTGTTGCCGGCTCGGCAGCCGGCGGGCTGGAGGGGTGGGCGGCGCTGGGCATCGGGTCGGGCTCAGGCCGGAACGCCCGCCATACTGCCCTGTCTCCATTTGAGCTTCGAGCCCAGGCCCCGATGGCGAGATCGCTCAAAAGGATTGCGTTGATCGTGGCCCTGGCCACGGCCCTCAGCAAGGTGGCGGGCCTGGTGCGTCAGCAGGTGATCGCCGCCGCCTTCGGCGTCGGTGCCGCCTACGACGCCTACAACTACGCCTATGTGTTGCCGGGCTTTCTGCTGATCCTGCTGGGGGGCATCAACGGGCCCTTCCACAGCGCCATGGTGAGCGTGCTGGCGCGCCGGCCGCGGCAGGAGGGGGCCCATGTGCTGGCCGCCATCAACACCCTGGTGGGGGCGGTGTTGATCGGGGTGACGCTGCTGTTGTTCGTGGCGGCCGATCCGCTGATCACTCTGGTGGGGCCAGGCTTGGATGGCACCCGGCATGAACTGGCGGTGCTGCAGTTGCGCTGGATGGCGCCGATGGCGCTGTTCGCCGGCCTGATCGGTCTCGGGTTCGGGGCCCTCAATGCGGCCGATGTCTTCTGGCTGCCGTCGGTGAGTCCGCTGCTCTCGAGCGTGGCCGTGATCGGCGGTATCGCCATCCTCTGGTGGCAGCTGGGTGCGGCGATCGTGCTGCCGCAATGGGCCGTGATCGGCGGCGTGGTGCTGGCCGCCAGCACCACGGTGGGGGCGGTGCTGCAGTGGCTGATTCAGCTGCCGGCACTGGCGAAGGAGGGTCTGAACAAGTTCCGGCTGGTCTGGGACTGGCAAGATCCGGGCGTGCGCGAGGTGCTGCAGGTGATGGGCCCGGCCACCCTCTCGTCCGGCATGTTGCAGATCAATGTGTTCGTCGATCTGTTTTTTGCCTCCGGCATTGTCGGCGCAGCGGCCGGCCTCGGTTACGCCAACCTGCTGGTGCAGACGCCCCTCGGCCTGCTGTCCAATGCCCTGCTGGTGCCGCTGCTGCCGGTCTATGCCCGGCTCACCGCCCGCGCCGATCGCCCCGAGCTGATCGGCCGGATCCGCCAGGGGCTGATGCTTTCCAACGCCAGCATGCTGCCCCTGGGGGCGGTGATGGTGGCGTTGGCCGGACCGATCGTGTCGCTGGTGTATGAGCGCGGCGCCTTTGATCAGCAGGCCGCCTCCTTGGTGGGCGGGCTGCTGATGGCCTACGGGCTCGGCATGCCCGCCTATCTGGCTCGCGACGTGCTGGTGCGCGTCTTTTATGCCCTGGGCGATGGGGTCACGCCGTTTCGCTGGTCGATGGCCGGCATCGGCCTCAATGCGGTCTTTGACTGGCTGCTGGTGGGAGCTCCCACCCCCTGGGGTCAGCAGCTGCCGGCCCTCAACTTCGGCGCTCCTGGTCTGGTGTTGGCCACGGTTTCAGTGAATGTGATCACCTGCCTGGGACTGCTGCTGGCGCTGCAGGCCAGGCTTGGCCAGCTACCGCTGCAGGTGTGGTTGCGCGACACCGGCCTGCTGGCCCTGGCCGCCCTGCTCGGGGCGCTGTTCGGCTGGCTGCTGGCCCATGGGGTGGCCTGGCCGGCCGGTCTGCTGGGCCTGCTGTTGCAGAACGCCTTCAGTGCGGGCCTGGCGCTGGGGCTCTATGGGCTGCTGGCCACCCTGTTCAAGGTGCCGGAGGCGGCCCAGCTGCTGCAGTTGCTGCAGCGCCGCAAGGCGGCTTGAGCTCAGGATTGCTTGACCTGGCGTTCTTCGCGCACCTGCAGCGGAATCTCGAGATGGGAGCGGCCCAGCATCTGGGGGCCATCAACCGAGTAGATGCGGGCTTCAATACCGAAATCACGGAAGGCGGATTCCAGTTCCTGCATCAAGGCCTTCTCCACCTGGGCCTCGGCGTCCACCACCTTGCCGATCAGCCGCCCGCCAAGGCGTCCGATCCGCTGGCGCACCACTTCTCGGGCGTTGGTGACCTCAATGATCAGCACGGCCCGATCGCGGGAACTGTCACCCTATCCGCAGAAAGGCTCCAGTAGTTCTTCCAGATCCCGCAGTTGGCCCGGCGGCACCAGGCGAGCCAACGGCAGCCTGGTGGGGCCGCCGCCGATCGGCACCTGCACCGCCTCCAGCGACTGGCGGGCGCAGATCTCGGCTCCCTGGCTGAGGCGGCCGGCGCATTCGATCGCCAGGGTCTCGGCCAGGCCCGCATCCCCCAGATAGAGATGCCAGCCGGCGATCTGCACGTAGAGGCGATCCGCGATCGAGCGGCTGAGCTCGTCGAGGGAGCGGGCATCGATCGTCATGGGGAGGGTTCGCTGACGGTTTTGGGGCGCAGGGCCACCACCACGCTGCCATGCACCAGCAGGACCGCTCCCCAGCCCAGGGTCAGCCAGTTGAGGTGGGGCCAGGGATGGCGCAGCTCCTGCACGAACCAGAGGCCGCTGTTGAGGGCCGCGAAGGCCATGGCGTGCAGCGTGAAATTGACGATGCGCTCGAAATGCCGGTAGGTGGGGTCGGCGGGATCGGCGGGGCCGTACCAACGGATCGGCATGGGGTTTGCAGGTGGGGAAACGGGATGGGGCAGGGCAGGGCCCGGTGTGAGGAGCCCCCGAGGCAAAGCCCCGGGGGAGCTCCCGCCGTCCAGCCTGGTTGACGGATGGGCACCCTATGCGGTGAGAATGAGCAGGCAGGCGCTTGTAGCTCAGCGGATTAGAGCATCTGACTACGGATCAGAGGGTCGGGAGTTCGAATCTCTCCAGGCGCGTCCTTCCATCAGCCGTCCTCCGGGACGGCTTTTTTTTGGGTTGGCCTCGCCCCAGCTCAGTCCGGGACGGCACACGGCCGCCAGGCCATGTCTGGCCCATGCCTACGATCGGGCCACTTCCGTGCGGCTCCCATGGCGGACCAGATCGACACCCCCCTCAGCAGTGCTGATCCGGCCATCGCCGCCTTGATCGCCAAGGAACTGGAACGGCAGCAGACCCATCTGGAGCTGATCGCCAGCGAGAACTTCGCCTCCCAGGCGGTGATGGAGGCCCAGGGCTCGGTGCTCACCAACAAGTACGCCGAGGGCTTGCCCCACAAGCGCTACTACGGCGGCTGTGAGCACGTCGATGCGATCGAGGAGCTGGCGATCGAGCGGGCCAAGCAGTTGTTCGGGGCCGCCTGGGCGAACGTGCAGCCCCACAGTGGCGCCCAGGCCAACTTCGCCGTGTTCCTGGCGCTGCTGCAGCCCGGCGACACGATTCTGGGCATGGACCTCTCCCACGGCGGGCACCTCAGCCATGGCTCGCCGGTGAATGTTTCGGGCAAGTGGTTCAAGGCGGTGCACTACGGCGTTGATCCCCACACCCAGACCCTGAACCAGGCGCTGATCCGCGAACTGGCCCTGGAGCACCGCCCCAAGCTGATCATCTGCGGCGGCTCCGCCTATCCCCGCACGATCGATTTCGCCGCCTTCCGCGCCATTGCCGATGAGGTGGGGGCCTATCTGCTCGCCGACATGGCCCATATCGCCGGCCTGGTGGCGGCCGAGGTGCATCCCAGTCCGCTGCCCCACTGCCATGTGGTCACCACCACCACCCACAAGACCCTGCGTGGTCCCCGCGGTGGCCTGATCCTCTGCAACGACGCCGATTTCGGCAAACAGTTCGACAAGGCCGTGTTCCCGGGCACCCAGGGCGGCCCTCTCGAACACGTGATCGCCGCCAAGGCGGTGGCCTTCGGCGAGGCGCTGCAGCCCGCCTTCCGCACCTACAGCGAGCAGGTGGTGCGCAACGCCCAGGCCCTGGCGGCCCGGCTGCAGGAGCGGGGCATCACGGTGGTGTCCGGCGGCACTGACAACCACATCGTGCTGCTGGATCTGCGCTCGATCGGTCTCACCGGCAAGGTGGCCGATCTGCTGGTCAGCGACGTCCAGATCACCGCCAACAAGAACACGGTGCCGTTCGATCCCGAATCCCCGTTCGTGACCAGCGGCCTGCGCCTGGGCAGCGCTGCCCTCACCACCCGGGGCTTCGATGCTGCGGCTTTCGTCGAGGTGGCCGATGTGATCGCCGATCGGCTCATCCAGCGGGACGATGCCGCCGTTGAGCAGCGCTGCCGCGAGCGGGTGGCCGATCTCTGTCAGCGTTTTCCTCTCTACGCGCAACAACGTCAGCTTCAGAACGCCTGAGTTCTGGGGACGCCCGTAAGGTGGCGCCCATCGGCCTGCTGCTTCCCGTTCCGCGCCTGTGACGCTCGCCACCAGTCCCATTGCGGCGGCCTTCCTCACCCTCGCCGTTGCGGCCTTGCTCACCGCCCTGGTGGTGCCGCTGGTGCGCCAGCTTGGCTTGCGCTGGGATCTGGTCGATGCTCCCGATCCACGCAAGCAGCACACGGCGCCGATGGTGCGCCTCGGTGGCGTCGGCATCGTGGGGGGATTCAGCCTCGCCCTTGCGCTCACCTGGCTGCTGGGCGGCTTCGCCAATCTGGCCCCGGACAAGGACCAGTTGATCTGGACCACCCTGGCCGGTGCCCTCTGCTTCTTTCTGATCGGCCTGGCTGATGACCTGTTCGCGCTGCCGCCGTTGCCCCGGCTGGCCGGCCAGCTGGCGGTGGCGATGGCGGTCTGGAGTCAGGGGGTCCGCATCGGCAATATCGAATTGCCCTTCCCCCTGTTCGGCCACAGTCCGAACCTGGAGCTGTCAGCGCCGCTCAGCCTCCTGGCCACGGTGATCTGGTTGGTGGGCATCACCAATGCGATCAATTGGCTCGATGGCCTTGATGGGCTGGCGGCGGGCGTCAGCGGCATTGCCGCGGTGGGTCTGCTCTCGGTCAGTTACAGCCTGCATCAGCCCGCCGCCGGCCTGCTCGCCGCGGCCCTGGCCGGGGCCTGCCTCGGCTTTCTGCGCCACAACTTCAATCCGGCCCGCATCTTCATGGGGGATGGCGGCTCCTATTTCCTTGGTTTCGCCCTGGCGGCGATCAGCATCGTCGGGCCGGCCAAGGGGCTCACCGGGGTGAGCCTGCTGCTGCCACTGCTGATCCTGTCCCTGCCCCTGGCCGACATGTCGGCGGTGATCATGGGACGGCTCAGCGAGGGGCGCTCCCCCTTCTATCCCGATCGGCGCCATCTGCACCATCGGCTGCTGCGGGCCGGTTTCAGCCATCGCCGCACCGTGGTGCTGATCTACGCCTTCACCCAGTGGCTGGCGGCCCTGGCCCTGGTGGTGGCCGATGCCGAGCTGCGCTTTCTGTGGCTGGGCCTGGCCACGGCGGTGCTGATCGCCGTGGTGGTGGTGTTCCGCCGCCAGATGCAGCAGGAGGCGGGGTGAGCATGCCGCCACCCAGCCAGCGGATCGGCGCCGAGATTCTCTGCGTCGGCAGCGAGCTGCTGCTGGGCAGCATTGTCAATACCAATGCCCGCTGGCTGGCCGACCAGCTGGCCGCCCTCGGCCTTGCTCACTATCGCCAGCAGGTGGTGGGCGATCACCGGGGTCGTCTGATCGCCGCCCTGCAGTCGGCTTCAAGGCGCTGCCGGCTGCTGATCACCACCGGTGGCCTGGGCCCCACCCCCGATGACCTCACCACGGAGGCGATCGCCGCCGCCTTCGATACCCCTCTGGAGGAACGGCCCGAGGTGTGGGCCGACATCCAGACCAAGCTGGTGCGGCGTGGCCGCAGCCCTTCGCCAACGGTGCGCCGCCAGGCCCTGCTGCCGGTTGGCGCCACCTTGCTACCCAATCCCACCGGCACCGCCCCGGGGATGATCTGGACGCCGGTGCCGGGCTTCACCCTGCTCAGCTTCCCGGGGGTGCCCAGGGAGATGAAGGCGATGTGGGAAGCCACCGCCGTGCCCTGGCTGCGGCAGAGCGGCCTGGCCCAGGGGGTCTTCGCCAGCCGCATCCTGCGCTTCTGGGGAGTGGGCGAAGCGACCCTGGCCGAGCAGCTCGCCGATCTGCTGGCCGGCAGCAATCCCACCGTGGCTCCCTACGCCGGCGCCGGCGAGGTGACGCTGCGTCTGACGGCCGCTGCGGCGGATCGGGCTGCGGCCGAGGCCCTGCTGGCTCCGCTGGAGGCCGAGCTGCGGGCTCGCACGGGCACGGCCTGCTTCGGCGACGGCGACGACAGCCTCGCCTCGGTGGTGTTGGCGGCACTGCGGCAGCGGGGCCAGAGCCTGGCCGTGGCCGAATCCTGCACGGGTGGCGGGCTGGGGGCCGCCCTGGCGGCGGTGCCGGGGGCCTCGGATGTGTTTGTCGGTGGCGTGATCGCCTATGCCAATGCGGTCAAGCAGCAGCTGCTGGGGGTGCCGGCCGCGTTGCTGCGGGAGCATGGCGCCGTCAGTGATCCGGTGGCCCGGGCGATGGCCGAGGGCGTTCAGCGCCAGACCGGCAGCACCTGGGCCCTGGCCGTGAGCGGTATCGCCGGCCCGGGGGGCGGCAGCCCAGACAAACCGGTGGGTCTGGTGCACCTGGCCCTGGCCGGTCCCCACGGCTGCACGAGTGAGGGGGTGCAGTTCGGTGCCAGCCGCGGCCGCGGCTGGATCCAGACCCTCAGCATCGGTGAGTCCTTGAACCGCCTGCGGCTGGCCCTGGGCTGAGTGCGCGAACGCTGATCGGGTTGACGGGATCAATCGCGATGGGCCACGGCTCCGCGGCCAGCAGGGTCAGCGACAACGGCGTTGAGCGCTCGATTTGCGGCTGTCGCGCGGCGGTGTCAACCCTGGCTTGGTTGCGGCGGTGATCGGCATCGCTGCAGCCTGGCGGCGGGAACGATCACCAATGCTGACGGGTCAAGTTTTCCGCCCTGCCTCCATGGTTTTCAACAGAGCACCCATGGTTTTCCCCCGTTTCTGGCCAGGTAAGCCCTTGGTACGACAACACTTCAAGCTTTTTCTGTGGAAAACTACCTCTCCCCTTGACCGCGGCGATGGCGACGGGCCCGTCGGCGTTCGTCGCCGGCGTCGCTTGCCTCAGGGCTTGGCCTGGCTGCGGTCCAGCCGCGGGTCCGATGGGACGGGCGTGCCGGGGGGCGCTTTGACGGGATGGGGCACGCCGTGAGGTGATGGTGGCGACTTCGCGAAGGACGCCGCTTGAGCCAGATTCCCGACCATTCCCCCCAGTTCGTCAGCATCGAGAACCAGATGCCCCTCGATTTATTCGAGGCCATGGCTGAGTTCATCCGCATCCATCCCCAGTGGGATCAGTACCGCCTGATGCAGGCGGCGCTGGCTGGGTTCCTGTTCCAGCAGGGCTGCCAGGATCGTTCCGTGGCCCGCCATTACCTGGACGGTCTGTTCCGGCGCGAGCCCTCCCCCTCCTCGTTTTCGTCCTGAGCCCGGCTGTTGATGCCTTCCCCCTCCCCGCGACCGCAGCTGGTGGTGCTCGATGGCTACACCAGCAATCCCGGCGATCTCGACTGGGAGCCCCTGGCGCAGCTCGGTGAGCTGACCGTTCATGACCGCACCGCCCCCGAGCAGGTGGCTGCCTGCATCGCCAAGGCCGATGTGGTGCTCACCAACAAGACCCGGCTCGATGCCGCCTGCCTGGCCGCGGCCCCCGGCCTGCGCGGGGTGGTGGTACTGGCCACCGGCTTTGATGTGGTGGATGCGGTGGCGGCCCGCCGGCTGGGCCTGCCGGTCTGCAACGTGCCGGAGTACGGCACCATGTCCGTGGCCCAGGCCGTGTTCGCCCTGCTGCTGGAACTCACCAATCACACCGGCGCCCTGGCGGCCTCGGTGCGCCAGGGGCGCTGGTCAGCGGGGCCTGATTTCTGCTACTGGGATCGGCCCCTGATCGAGCTGGCGGGCCAGACCTTCGGGGTGGTGGGGATGGGGCGGATCGGTGCCGCTGTCGGCCGCATTGCCGCGGCCTTCGGCATGCGGGTGCTGAGCCATCGCCGCCGCCCCGATCCGGCCTCGGTGCCGCTCGATCAGCTGCTGCAGGAGAGCGACGTGATCAGCCTGCACTGTCCGCTCACCCCGGCCACCCGCGGCCTGATCGATGCCGCCCAGCTGGCGCGCATGAAGCCAGGCGCCCTGCTGCTTAACACCGGCCGCGGCGCCCTGATCAACGAGGTCGATCTGGCGGCGGCCCTGGCCAGCGGCCATCTGGGTGGGGCCGGCCTCGATGTGCTCAGCCTGGAGCCACCCCAGGCGGACCATCCCCTGCTCAGTGCCCCCAATTGTCTGATCACGCCCCATGTGGCCTGGGCCACCCAGGCGGCCCGGCAGCGCCTGATTGCCGTCAGCGCCCGCAACGTGGCGGCCCTGCTGGCCGGCAAGCCGATCCATGTGGTCAACCCGGCCTGAGAGGTGCCTGGAGAGGGATCGCCGTTCCCCAGCCGCCTTGGTGTCTTGGTGCTTCGCTCCCGCCCGGTTTTAGGGTGGCTCGTTCCCTCGCGAAGCCACGGTGAGCGCCGGCACCCTCTACGACAAAGTCTGGGAGCTGCACCGGGTTGCCGAGCTGCCCGGCGGCGCCACCCAGCTGTTCATCGGCCTGCATCTCATCCATGAGGTGACCAGCCCCCAGGCGTTTTCGGCCCTGCGGGATCTGGGCCTGGGGGTGCGCCATCCTGAGCGCACCGTGGCCACGGTGGATCACATCGTGCCCACCACCTCCCAGGCGCGGCCGTTCGCTGATCCGCTGGCGGAGGAGATGCTGGCCACCCTGGAGCGCAACTGCGCTGAGCACGGCATCACCCTGCATGGGCTGGGCAGTGGCCGCCAGGGCATCGTCCACGTGATCGCCCCCGAACTCGGCCTCACCCAGCCCGGCATGACCGTGGCCTGCGGTGATTCCCACACCTCCACCCACGGCGCCTTCGGTGCGATCGCCTTCGGCATCGGCACCAGCCAGGTGCGCGATGTGCTCGCCAGTCAGAGCCTGGCGATGAACAAGCTCAAGGTGCGCCGCATCCGGGTGGAGGGCGCCCTGCAGAGCGGTGTTGCCGCCAAGGATCTGATCCTGCACATCATTCGGATGCTGGGGGTCAAGGCTGGTGTGGGCTACGCCTATGAATTCGCCGGTGGCACCATCGAGGCGCTTTCGATGGAGGAGCGCATGACCCTCTGCAACATGGCGATCGAGGGCGGCGCCCGCTGTGGCTACGTCAATCCCGATGCCACCACCTTCGCCTACCTGCAGGGCAGACCCCAGGCGCCGGTGGGTGAGGCCTGGGCCCGCGCGGTGGACTGGTGGCGCTCCCTGGCCAGTGGTGCTGAGGCTGTCTTTGACGATGAGGTGGTGTTCGATGCCGCTCTGATTGCGCCCACCGTCACCTGGGGCATCACCCCGGCCCAGGGCATTGGCGTCAATGAGATGGTGCCCACCGCCGCGCAGCTGGAGCCCGATGAGCGACCGATCGCCGAGGAGGCCTACCGCTACATGGACCTGGTGCCGGGGGCACCGATTGCCGGGGTGCCGGTGGATGTCTGCTTCATCGGCAGCTGCACCAATGGCCGCCTCAGTGATCTGCGGGCCGCCGCCGCCGTGGCCAAGGGCCGCCAGGTGGCTCCTGGTATCAAGGCCTTCGTGGTGCCGGGATCGGAGCAGGTGGCGGCCGCCGCCGAGGCCGAGGGTCTCGATGCGGTGTTCCGCGCCGCCGGCTTCGAATGGCGCGAGCCCGGTTGCTCGATGTGCCTGGCGATGAATCCGGATCGGCTCGAGGGCCGCCAGATCAGCGCCAGCTCCTCCAACCGCAACTTCAAGGGTCGCCAGGGCTCCGCCAGTGGCCGCACCTTGCTGATGAGCCCGGCCATGGTGGCCGCCGCTGCCGTCTGTGGCCACGTCACGGATGTGCGTGATCTGCTGCCCGCCACCGCTGCCGCTTCTCCGTCCCCTGCCAGCTCGAGTCGATGAGTAGCCCAGTCCAGCCAGGGGCGGCCAGCCCCGCCCCATTCCCCAGTGGTCCGATCCCGAGCTGTCGCGGCCGCGCTGTGGCTGTGGTCGGCGACGATATCGACACCGACCGGATCATCCCCGCCCGCTTCCTCAAGTGCGTCAGTTTTGAAGCGCTGGCGGCCGGTGCCTTCGCCGACGACCGCCGTGAGCTGCAGGGTGACCATCCGTTCGACCGACCCCAGCATCAGGGCGCCGCGATCCTGCTGGTCAACCGCAATTTCGGCTGCGGCTCCAGCCGCGAACACGCGCCCCAGGCGTTGATGCGCTGGGGGATCCGGGCGCTGATCGGGGAGAGCTTTTCGGAGATCTTCTTCGGCAATTGCCTGGTGATGGGCATTCCCTGCCTCACGGCCAGCCATGCCGATGCCCTGGCTCTGCAGCAGGCGATCAGCACCGATCCAGCGGCCGAGGTGGTGCTGGAGCTGGAAGCCCTGGAGGTGCGTCTGCTCGGTAGCGCCGAGTCCCCCGGCGAGCGCCGCTGGTCCCTGAGCCTGGCCCAGGGCCCCCATCGCATGTTGGTGAGCGGTCAGTGGGATGGCACCAGCCAGCTGGTGGCCCACGACGAGGCGCTCAGGCGCACCGCCAGTCGGCTCCCCTACCTGAGTGAATTTGGGGCTGGATCAAGCTGATCGGGCTGGGTGCAGCCAGCTCAGCCTGATCGCCGCTGCTCAGAAGGGGCGATTCAGGATCGCCTGGCTGGGGTTGTAGGTGTAGGGGACGAAGGGGCGGCCGGTGCCCTTGAAGTTGAAGTCGTTGAGCTTGATCCGCAGGCCGCCGAGGCCGTCATAGGGGCTGTAGAAGAGGCCGATTTCGTAGGCGCGCCGTTGCCAGCGCAGCTCGAGGTAGGAGCCGGTGACCTCGCCGTAGTTCGGTGAATTGGGATCGACGTTCAGGCCGAGGCCACCGCTGAACACCAGCGGGCCCACCAGTTGCTGGGTCAGGCCGATGCCGAGGGTGTTGAGGTCCACGGCCCGGTCGAAGCTCAGGGGGCTGATGCCCTGCTTGAGGGTGCCGCCGCCGGTGATCGTGAGCTGGGTGTAATCAAGGAAGGGACGCACGAAGTGGCCCAGGGTGAGTGTGGGGCCACCTGAGAAGCCGATGGTGTTCTGGTTGGTGCCATCGCCGTAATAAGCCATCGTGCCCAGCAGGTTGGCGTTGAGGCTCAGGCCGGGGATCACCGGTTGGGCGGTGTTGAGGAAGGCTTTATCGACCGTGAGCGCAGCTGGTTTGCCGGTCCAGATGTTGTAGCTGAGGTTGACGGAGCCGATCGCATTGGCCCGCCAGAGATCGCTGAGATTGGTGCTCTGGTAAGGGTTGCTCTGGTAGTTGCCGACGCCGGCCCGCCAGTAGTAACTGGTGCTCAGTCGGCCCCAGGCTGGCAGGATGCCGGTGTCGTCGAAGGACAGGCCGTAGGCGGTGTAAATGTCCTGTTCGCCGAGGGTGCCGTTCCAGGTGCGGAAGCGGTAGGCCCCGAACAGCCGGGCGGTGGTGTCTCCCAGCAGCGGCACGCGCAGGTTGCGTGCCATTTCAGCCCAGCTACGCGTGCCATCCGGGATGTTCTCCGGATTGAAGGTGGAGAGATCCAACCGGGCGCTGCTGTTGAAACCCAGCAGTGTTCCGTTCAGCTTGGCCTCCAGGCCGAACAGGTCGCTGGTGGTCGCGGGTTGATACACCCCGGCGGATTGCACCGGCTGGCCGGGCAGGGGATACACCTCGGTGCTGCCGTTGATGGCCCGTTGTGCCAGGAACTGGGGTTCCAGGGTCAAGGTGGTGGTGCCTTTGGCGCCGAAGGCAATCGGAATCTTGTAGCCGAAGTAATAACCGTCGCGGTCTTCTTGGTCGTAGCTGAACACCAGGCGGTTGTCGACGTCTTCCTGTTTTTGGATCGTGGTGCTGCGCGTCACCGAGATCGGCAGCCGATCCTCCAGCCGCAGGCGATTGCGGGAGGCCTTGATCACCGTGTCGCCATTGGCCTGGAGTGTGGCTACCACGTTCTCCGAATCCAGCCACGACTGGGCCGGGGTGAAGGGGTCGTTGCTGAAGCCGACGCGATCGCCGCTGAAGGTGGTGGGCGTGATCCGCAGGCGCCGGGCCTGGAAGCGCCAGCGGCTGATCGTGCCGCGCACCAGTTGTTTGTTGCTCGAGGTGGAGAGACTGCTGAGCTGGCTGGGTCGGACACCGCCGAAGTTGTTGGCGGTGTCGGTGGAGAGGGAGGCATTGGGGAAGCCCCGGCGCCGCTCGGCCACCAGGCTCTGCTGGAACTGCACGTTGGTGACGCGTTGATCGAGCGCAGCGATCGCCACCCGGCGTTGGCGCTCCTGTTCCCAGGCCGCGGCCCAGGTGCCCTGGCGCCCCGTGGGCCGCTGGTTGGCGCTCTGGGGGTTGGCGGCTTGGGGGCCGCCCGTGCTGCCCGGGGCGGTGGCTGTTACGGCTGGACCCGTTGCTGCGGCCGGGGCCTGGGCCAGGCGCCTGGGGCCCATGGTCACCACCTGCAGTTGATCCGCCAGGCTCTCCGGCTTGTCCTGGCCGGGCTCCGGTGCCCCGGGACATCCCTGGGCCGGCGGTAGCTCCAGCGGCGGCACAATCGGCTTGGTCTGACCCCAGCGGTAGCGCAGGCCGAGCAGGTAGGCGTTGCTGCCTTCGCTCACCCCGCTGTACACCCCATAGGCGCCGGAGCGATGGTGAATGCGGCCGACGGCGGACCAGCGCGGGTTGACCAGCGCTTCGACCTCAAAGGCCAGGTAGTTGAGGAAGGTGCTGTAGTTCTTGCGGAAGGTTTTTTCGTAGTTGCTCGGCCGGCTGAGCAGGCTGACGCCTTCGACGAAATAAAGGCTCAGCCAGGGTTGCAGCCACAGCCGTGCGCCGAAGCCCACCGTCGCCTCGGCGAAGCCCTGGGCGGGCGTATCGGCATTGGGCACCGCCTGGTTATAGGGGCCCCCGGGCTGCTGGGCGGCCCGGTGACCGAGCAGGTTGGCGTCCAGCTCCAGAGCCAGGGGACCGGCATCGATCAGGCGACGCTGCAGGCCCACTCCGGTGAGGTATTCCGGCCGCGCTCGACCTTTGAAAATGAAGGTGTCGCCGAAGTTGGCGGCGAACATCTGGCCTGCCCAGGTGGTCACGGCCCAGGGGTAGGGGTGCCACTGGGGTGGGGCCGGAATCGTCGGTGGACAGGCCAGCGGCTCCGCCGGTGTCAGCGGCACCGAGGGCATGGCGGCCAGGTCAAAGTCGGTCTGGCTGCCGTCGAGATCGAGCACGCCGTAGACGTCCTCCAGTTCACCCCTGCCTTCCAGCAGGCTGTAGCGCAGCCGGCTGGCCTGCATGTATTGCATGCCCCGCTGCAAGCGGACGCTGCCATAGGCGTAGAGCGTGCGCGATTCGGTGTCGATCTCAATCCGGTCGGCCAGCAGCCTGGCGCCCGCCAGCCGGGCTGAAACATGGCCGCTGCTGACGAAACGACGCATCTGGGCGTCGTAGCCCTGGCGATCGGCCTTGAGCTCCAGATCCAACGGCACTGCCGCAGTCAGGACGGGGGAGGGCGCTGTGGCGCCCGGTTTGGTGCGGAGGTCAGCCGCAGTGCCTGGCTTGGTCGCCGCGGCAAAGGGATTCAGATCCGCCGGCAGCCTGGTGGGGCTGGGAGGGCTGTCCTGGCCGGCAGCTGTCGATGTCTGGGCCAAGGGACGTGGCCCGTCCAGCGGCGGCGGCGGCTCAATCGGATAGGAGGCTGGGGGCTGGGACCGCTGGATCAGGTCCTGAGCCGGGGCCGGTTGGGCACCCAGCAACAGAACTCCGGCCAGCCCAAGACCGGCAACGGTTGTGGCCCTGCGGACTGTCCGGTTGGGAGGCAGCACAGGTAGCCGGGAATCGTGGGTCAGGTCGCCGGCGATCCTGCCACGTGGGTCAACAGGACCGTGGTCGGCTCAGACCGGTTGTTGTGATGGGTGCCTCCCGGATTCAGCCGGGATGGAGCTGGTTGGGTTCAGTCTTCGAGATCCTTGCGGCTGGGGGTGCGGCTGGGATCGCTGGCCAGGAAGCCGAACACGAAGATCCCGATAAAGAAGAAAACGACCGAGTAGACCGAGATCTTGAGGGCGAGCATGGCTGTCCGGCGGGTGACAGGGAGTGACAGGCGCCGGGAGGGGTCTGGTGGACCCAACGGCAGCCGCGTCATCCTATGGGGCTTGAATGGCCATCCAAGATGGCAGGGGGCCTGGAGCAGCGTCTTCCTGCCTGGATTGAAACGTTTCAGTCACGTTTGCCCTTGGACCCGACCCTTGATCTCCAGTCCCTCTGGCTCGCGCAGCGGGGGGCCGCCGGCCCTCGGCCGGCCCTTGAAGATCCCTGGGGGCGGGCCCAGCGGCCCGACTGGGCAGCCCGCGGCCTGATCATCTGGCCGCGGGGCGGCCAGTGGCTGCAGCTGCGCTTGCGTCTGGTCTGTGATCAGGCCTGGCGAACCCTCGGGCCCGAGCGGGCGGTGGCGCGCCTCTGTCTGCGCTGGTGGGCGGATGGGATGGCGTTGCTGGTTGACGGGCAGCCCGTTCATGGCGGTGATCTGTTCGATACCGCCTGTCGCTGGCCCCTGCCCGAGCGCTGGTGGGCAGGCGAGCCCCTGGAACTGGAGTTGCGCTTGCGCAGTCCCTGCCACGACGACGGCGCCCTGATCCACAGCCGGCTGGAACTCGAACCGCTCGATCCGGCTGATCCCGACGGTCTGCTGGCCCCCAGCCTGGCGGCCCTGGCGGCGCTGCGACGGCAACGCGGCTGCCCCGAGGCAGCCGCCAGTGGATCCGTGCAGGTGCTCGGTCATGCCCATCTCGATCTCGCCTGGCTCTGGCCGGTGGCCGACACCTGGCGGGCGGCTGAGCGCACCTTCGTCTCCACCCTGGCGCTGATGGAGCGCTTCCCCCAGCTCCATTTCGGCCATTCGACCCCGGCTCTCTACGCCTGGCTGGAGCTACAGCGGCCGGCCCTGTTCGCCCGCATCCGTGCGGCGATGCGGGCTGGCCGCTGGGAGCCGCTGAATGGTCCCTGGGTCGAGAGCGACTGCGTGCTGATCGATACCGCCTCGCTGCTGCGCCAGTTTCAGGAGGGGCAGCACTACAGCCAGCGGGCCTTCCCGGAGTGGTGCCACAACCTGGCCTGGTTGCCCGACAGCTTCGGTTTCGCCGCCGGCCTGCCGGCCGTGGCGGCCGCCACCGGGGTGAGTTGGTTCTGCACCCACAAGCTGGCCTGGAACGCCACCAACCCTTTCCCCCATCGGCTGTTCCGCTGGCGCAGTCGCTGCGGCAGCGAGGTGCTGGCCCTGATGACGGCGCCGATCGGCACCGATGGTGATCCGCTGGCGATCGAGACCTTCCGCCTGGACTGGCAGCGGGCCACCGGGATCGGCGAGGCCCTCTGGCTGCCGGGGGTCGGTGATCACGGCGGTGGACCCACCGCCGAGCTGCTGGAGCAGCTGGCTTTGTGGCAGCAGCAACCGGCTGCCATACCCCAGCAGCACGGCACCCTGCGCGCCTATCTCGAGCGGCTGAAACCCTTGGCACCCCAGTTGCCGGTCTGGCGGGACGAGCTTTATCTGGAGCTGCACCGCGGCTGTGCCACCAGCCGGCCGGATCAGAAGCGGCACAACCGCAGCCTGGAGCGGCTGCTGCGCGAGGCGGAGCTGGCCCGGGCCCTGCTCCTGGCCGTGGGCGGGGGGGCTGCGGTTGGCCCGGCGGCTGGACTTGGTCAGCCAGGCGCTGCGACTGCTGGGGAGGGCGAGACGGCGATCGACTGGCGGCCCCTGCTGTTCCAGCAGTTTCACGACATCCTGCCGGGCACCTCGATTCCAGAGGTGTTCGAGCAGGCCGAGCCCCAATGGCGGGCGGCCCGTCGTCGCAGCCGCGCCCAGCGCGACCGGGATCTGCAGGCGCTCCTGGCCGGGGTGGAGCCCGCTGCGGCGGCCCAGGGCGTTGGCGTTTGCCAGCCTGCCGATCCACGGCCAGCAGCTCAGCTGCCAGCCCCCTCACCGGCTGCTCGTTCGTCGACAGAAATTCAGCGGGTGGGCACCGCCCTGGAGAGCCAGGGGACGGGCGGCGGAGCCGCCGGCGCTGAGGCCCGCGACCAGCTCTGGTGGCTGGCCCAGCTGCAGCCCCTGCCGGCCATGGCTCGCACCCTGCGGCTGCCCCCCGGTGCTTGGAGCCTGCTCCAGCCCGATGGCCTGGAGCAGGCCCTGCCGGCCCAGGCCGCCGCCGAGGGGGGTGTCTGGGTTCAGTGGCCTGTGCCCGCCGGCGTGGCGGTGCTGGCACTGTGCCGTCGCCACGCCGCCGGGGCTCCGGCGGCACCGCCATCGATGCACCTGGGGCCAGGGCAGTTGTCATCCGAGCCACTGCAAGCGTCGCCACCGGCGCTGCCGCTCCAACCGCAGGAGCCGTCACCACTGCCGCCGCTGCTGCTACGGCTGCCCCAGCATCCGCCCACGCCACAGCCACCACCAGCTCGGCAGCAGCCAGCGCCACCACAGCCAGAACGGCAGCCGCTGCAGCCGGTGCAGTTCGTTCCTGCCCCTGAGCTCGGGCCCGACCATTGGCGGCTTGGTAATGGCCTGATCGAGGCGGTGATCGGGCCGGCGGGCCTGGAGCAGCTGGTCGGGGCTTCTGGGCAGGGTGAATCCCTGCTGGCGGCCCCCTTGCGCTGGCAGCGCTGGGCCGATCGAGGGGAGTTCTGGGATGCCTGGGATCTCGCTGCCGAT
>CAIZOZ010000132.1 GCA_903934745.1 uncultured cyanobacterium | reverse complement strand
CGACCTCCGTAGACATAGAGAGCTGCTGGCAGGTTGCCAGGTCGTGTTTCAAGACGACGTGAACTGAAAGTGACAGGAAAGGCTACATGCTCTTTTTTCGTGATCACTTTTTTCACGTCAACAGAATGATGGTGATTTTTAATGTCAAATTTCATGACCCCTGAGGTCATTCACGTCAGGAGGCCATGCTCTCCTGTCTAGAGCCTGAAATGCTATGCATCAGCGATGATGGCCACTCTAGGTTCCCTCTTCAAGCTCACGCTTGCAGCGTACTGCGCCTGTGGTTCATGGGCCATAGGAAGGCTCACTGATCGATCTCATCCTTGCCCAGGGTTCGGCGACCCGGTAGCCGGAGCAGTCCATGCCTGGCCAGTGTGTCTGTGCTGGTTCAAGAACAGTCGACCTTGCTGCAATCGTCGGGGGTGGAATTCTGATCTGGTAGCAGAGCAAGCTCCGAATCAACGGTTGCGACCATTGCCCAATCCGGTGCTATCTACGGCGGCACCTCTATGGATGGTCATCTGAGAGTAAGCGTTCAGATCTTGACACAATGGATCTCTGGATTCTTCAGAAACGTCCATCTGGACTGCTGGAGCCCTTTGAGTTGACGCGCCTGAGGGAGGAAGCTCGTGAACTGGGCATCCGGGTTGAAGCTGTTGCTCCTGAGGAGATTGACCTAATTGTCAGTCGCGGTGGTCGTCGCTCGATTCGTCGTTGCGGTATTGAAGTGAATCTTCCCGATGCCCTGTTGCCGCGCACAGGCAGTGCCACTGACTACTTCAGCCTGGCAATTCTGCGACAGATGGAGCATCTCGGCGTCGAGGTGATTAACTCCAGCCAGTCGATTGAGGCTGTGAAGGATAAACTTTATTCCCTTCAGATTCTCGCCCAGAACAATCTGCCGATCCCGAGGACCATGCTGGTTCGCTTCCCTGTGGATGTGGACCTTGTGGCACAGCAGATCGGCTTTCCCTGCGTGGTGAAGCTGTTGGTTGGCTCCTATGGCGAAGGTGTTGTCTTAAGCCGAGATCCGGGTGGCTTCCGTGACCTGATGGAGCTGATCGCCAGCCTGGATCGTTCTCAGGCCGTGATTCTGCAGCAGTACATCGGCAGCCGTGTTGGCCAGGACTTGCGGGTGTGGGTGATCGGTGGGCGGGTGTTGGGGGCCATGCTGCGGAGCAGCACCGACGGCAGCTTCAAGGCCAACATCACCCGCGGTGGCGAAGGCCAGCCCTATCCTCTCAGCCCTGAACTTGAACGGCTCGCACTGAGTTGTGCCGCTGCTCTCAAGCTGGAAATTGCCGGTGTGGATCTGTTGTTCGATGATGATCAATACAGTGTCTGTGAGGTGAACAGTGCCGCTGGCTTTGCTGGTTTTGAAGCGGCAACCGGTGTCAACGTGGCCCGCGCTGTCCTGGAACATTGCCTGCAGCGATCGTCCGACAATGGCTCTGTTGCTGAGGTCATAGGCCAGGATTACGAAGCTCAGGTTCAAGCCTGTCCCGTTCCCTGAACCAGCTGATCTGCCGTTCCGCCTACAGCCGTGAGCCCAACTCTGAACCTTGCTCTTCTGCCTCCAGCTTCTGTTGCAAGCACAGGATCCGATGGGCGGTTCGCTCATACTGCGCAACCCAGAGGATGGGTACCAGGAGCAGGGAGTATCCCAGGGTGGGTACAGCCAGCAGCAGACTCAGGCCAGTGCAGAGCTCAGGTGAGAGGTAACCCGGCCGAGGGATGGCGCCCTCCAGTCCCAGTGCTTCAGCGCGACAGACGATGGCTTGCTGCTCCGGAGGTAAAAATCGCATGGGTGGTCAGCGCACATCATGACTATGGCCACAACGGGTTAATGCCTATTTAGCCTTCAGCGTTCAGCGTCACCTGATCCTGTGTTTCACAGCACCATGGTCTTGAAGGCCCTCGCCTAGCTGTAACTCCACAATTTGTTCTGCATCGGTGCTCGGCCCATTTCCCTCCGCCACAAGGGTAGCGGCGCCTTCTCTGCATTCCCTGCCGCCATCAGGTCGATCCGCCAGGCCTCGTCAGGCGCTGTTTCTCGTCCTGGTAGCCCTCAGCGGCGCGGCAGTGTTTCTGCTGGGCCTGGGCCAGACCGGGCTGGTGGATGAAACGCCCGCCCTGTTCGCCGCCTCCGCACGCCACATGGCCGAAAGCGGCGACTGGCTCATCCCCCACGTCAACGGCCTGCCCCGCTACGACAAGCCTCCCCTGATCTATTGGCTGATGGGGGCTCTCTATGCCCTTCCCGCTTCCGACCAGTGGGATCCCCTCGGCAGCTGGGCTGCCCGACTTCCCTCCGCCCTGGCCAGCATGACCACGATGGTGGCTCTGAGCGACACCCTCCTGCGCTGGCCCCAGTCTGGGCAGGCCGGCTCCCCAGCGCCTGGAATCGATCGAGCTGCCACCGCCTTCAGCGCGGCGCTGGCGTTTGCCCTGGGTCCGCTGATGCTCGTGTGGGGTCGCACCGAGGTGAGCGACGCCCTCTTCACCGCAACCCTCGCCAGCAGTCTGCTTCTGGCCTGGCGCTCCTACGCGGCTCCGCGGGGCCCCTGGTGGCCCTGCTGGGTTGTTCTGGCGCTGGCCGTGCTCAGCAAGGGACCGGTGGCGCT
>CAIZOZ010000131.1 GCA_903934745.1 uncultured cyanobacterium | reverse complement strand
TCTGCTCCCAATCATCTCGGTTCCGGGAGTTAGGATTGGGGCCAAACTGGTTATCACCGCCACGGACATAAAGCGCCGTCATCAATGGGCGTCCCGAAGCTCTCAGAACGCTAGAAGATCAGTGGTTTTTTCGTTGCCATGGCTGCGGCGGGCTCTGTGAAGCTGGAAAGGGTCCTCACCATCACTCTGTTCGGCGCAGCTCGGAGCCGTCGGCTCCCAGAGAGCTGCCTTAGGAGGCGGATGCCTGGTAGCGGCGCCACCGGATTCACCCAGGTTGTTCAGGCCTTGTTGGAGCGATTCAGCTCAACCGGCACAGAAACCAGCAGCGCACCTGCAGGGGAAGCCGCCTCAGGATCCGAAACGTGATCAGCGCTCAGGTCATCCAGCAATGCAGGCACCATGGCGGCATCGAAGGAGAAGCGGCCGGGGCCGTTGAACAGCAGGGCGAGGCTGCAGCCGAGGTAGAGCAACACCGGTTCTAGAACGTAGATGTTCAGGCCAGCGGTGGAGATGGGCGGATAGGCAGCGACCGGCATGGTGCTGCTCAAGGCCAGGGCACCGAGGGGCGTAAACCGGCCGAGTGAGGCCAGACGGCCGGAACCCTTCAGGTAGGCGAGAACCGCTGGAGTCAGCGCAGTTAGGCGGGCATTCAGGGCCGGCCCGGGCGAGGCCACGCCCACGGACACGAGCCAGTGGGCGAAGCAGGCGGCCTTGAAAGCCGCGAACAACTCGAGCAGAGGGACGTGGACCTTGAGAGGGAGACGCTCCAGAGGCCATGGCAAGCAATGTTCAGAACGATGAGGAACCCGGCGGATCAGACAAACCCTGTTGCCGCAAGCCTCCTGGGCCACAGGCCCAAGATCGCGCCCTCACGGCAGCCCCAAGGAGCAGGCAGGATGTAACAACTTCGTTACAAGGCGATGACTGCTGGCGAGCTTTTCCTTGACAGCCTCAGCTCCGGGGTGATCACCCAGACGGAGATCGACTGGCTGCTGTCCCAGCAGGGGCGCTTCTCCAGGCCGGAGCAGGCGGCGATGCAGCGGCTGGGGCGACTGCTTGATGAAGGACAGATTCAGCTGGGTTGCCGGGTTTCGCCGCAGCGCCTGCAACATCGCCAGGTGCTGAACGAGTGGATTGAACCGCTGGGACGGCGTCGCAGATCCTCAGTGGCTGCGCATGCCTGCTCCTGAGACTCCCACCTGCCGCGGTGAGGTCCTCCCATGCCGGCAGCTTTTGCGGGCCGGAGCCAGGGGGCTGCCGATTCAGAGGGGTAACACCAGCGCCTCTGCTTCTGGATGCTCCAATCTGAACAACCGGTCATCCGCTGCACGGCGGCAGGTATGCAAGAACAGGGGCATGTCGATGCCGAACTCCTGCTCAAACAGCGCCAGAACACCAGTGGTTTCGGCCAACCCCCAGGCACGGATTGCCCGACCAAGACCTTGACGAGGCTGATCGGTGAGCGCTACGAATAACTTGTTCAGGCGATGTTCCTGCAGCGCCTGAACGGGTGTGACTCTTCTGATTCGAGCGAAGCTGAAATCCAGGCAGTGCAGACTGATACCAAGAGACTCAGCCATGGACGAAATCTGAATCTGGTCACGGAAATGCTGGCCGAAATAGTCCAAAACGTCGGCTACCACCTTCATCGGGCTTTCGCAGCCGCTGGGGACAGACTGATCGACCTTAGCTACCACATCACCTGCAGTCCTGCAGGTCTGATATTCGGGAATCACTCGGCTCAATCACGTGAAACCGGTCACGCGCTTTCTCCTCCCTCAAGGCTGCACGGCCACACCCCCCTGGCGGCACTGCTTGAGAGGTCAAGGCGCACTGTGCAAGGTGCTGTGATGTGCAGCAACGTTGTGAGTCAACACGGCACGAGGCCCTGTAAGGCTTTGTCATCCAGGGGCTTTGATCGCTTGGCGCCCCTTTGCCCTGGAACTTGATGCCACTCCAGCCTGACCAATTCAGGCTCCCTGGTGCCTGATCTGCCAACTTTGAGATCTGCCTGACAGGATGGCTGGCAGGGATC
>CAIZOZ010000130.1 GCA_903934745.1 uncultured cyanobacterium | reverse complement strand
GGGACCTGCAGCAGGCCCTGGCCCAGCTGGAGCAGCTGATCGGGCTTGCCGCTTAGGGGAGCGGGCTCATCAGGTACCGAAGCGACGCTTGCCGCGCCCCAAGCTGGGTTCCTCACCCCAGCAGGTCGAGCACGTCCGCCGTCCCCAGGGACCAGGCAGCTGCCTCTGGTGCCGCAATCCAGGGCGTGCTGCAATCCTGATGCCCAGAGGCTTGGCAGGCTCCGCTGCTCAGGGAGAGCAGCCAAAAAAAAGCGGCCCCGGAAGGGACCGCTGCCTGCACCTGTGCTGTCTGCAACGCGTGCTGGCTATTCAGAGCGGGTGGAAGAGCAGGTCGGGGAAGAAACGGTTGAACTCGATCATGATTCCGGCGGTGATCGTGAACCAGATGGCGGCGAAGACCGGCGCGGTGGTGAGGAACTTCTTCATGGCTACGGGGGTGGGTCGTTAAGGACAATGCGGCGCGGATTGCCTGGAACCGGCGACTTGGGAACCAAGCGCACCGGTGGCGGGGAAGCCGATTCAGCGAGGCGAAACGGTGATCTTGCTATCGGCTTCAGTGAGCTTGCCGGTGCCGAACTCCTTGAAGGCGGCCAGGGGCCAGGTGGCGGCGGCAAGGGTGGCCTTCAGGGCCACAGGTAGGTCGATCTGGATCTCGTGCATGGTGGCGTCCTTACGGCCGGCCACAGCCTGGAGATAGCCCCGGCCGGCCCAGCCGATGCAACCAGCGATGTAAAGGAAGGCGATGCCCGGAATGATGAAGTCACCGGCGTGGCTCCAGCGACCGTCAACGATCAGGTGGGGCAAGCCATCGGTGCCGCACAGGGCCTGGCTGTACATGGAGAAGCGAGCCTTGGCCTGGGCCGTGGTGGCGCCGGCAGCCCGCTGCTGGAAGCGGGCGCTTTCGGCACACGGGGTCAGGCCGCCGATCTCGGCATGGGCCACAGGGGCGAAGCCGAGAAGCAGGAAGGCGGAAAGAAGAACGGCGAAAAGACGGCGCATGGAGAGGGAGCCGGTTAGAGGCTGCCGGGGGGGCAGGATGTCACCAGCGGACAGTACGAGAGGCGATCCAGGGCTATGGCAACCGTTCTGGCGCTCGAAACAAGTTGTGACGAGTCGGCGGCGGCGATCGTGCGGGATCAGCGGGTGCTGGCCAGTGCCATTGCTTCCCAGGTGGAGGAGCACGCCCGCTGGGGTGGGGTGGTGCCCGAGATCGCCTCCCGTCGCCATCTCGAAGCCCTGCCAATGCTGATTGAGCAGGTGCTCGCCCAGAGCGGCATCGACCTGGCTTCGGTGGATGCGGTGGCGGCCACCGTGGCGCCAGGGCTGGTGGGGGCCCTGCTGGTGGGTTCGCTGACCGGCCGCACCCTGGCCCGGCTGCATGGCAAGCCCTTCGTCGGCGTGCATCACCTCGAGGGCCATCTCTGCTCGGCCCAGCTGGGCCAGGAGCCGCTGCCGCCAGGGCCCTATCTGGTGCTGCTGGTCAGCGGCGGTCACACCGAGCTGGTGCGGGTGGATGGACCCGGCTGTTACCGGCGCCTGGGCCACAGCCGCGACGACGCCGCCGGCGAATGCTTCGACAAGGTGGCTCGGCTGCTGGGCCTGGGGTATCCCGGCGGCCCGGCGATCCAGGCGGCGGCGGCGAGCGGCGATCCGACCCGGTTTCGGCTGCCCAAGGGGCGGCTGTCCTTGCCTGAGGGGGGGTTCCATCCCTATGACTTCAGCTTCAGCGGCCTCAAGACCGCCATGTTGCGCCAGGTGCAGGCGCTGCAGGCCAGTGGCGAGCCCCTGCCGCTGGCGGATCTGGCCGCCAGCTTCGAGCAGGTGGTGGCGGACGTGCTGGTGGAGCGCAGTTGCCGCTGTGCCGCCGACGAGGGCCTCCAGACCCTGGTGCTGGTGGGTGGGGTGGCGGCGAACCAGCGGCTGCGCCGCCTGCTGGAACGCCAGGCCAGCGCCCAGGGACTGGCCTGGCGGGTGGCGCCCCTGGCCTACTGCACCGATAACGCCGCCATGATCGCCCTGGCGGCCGAGCAGCGTCTGCGGGCCGGCTGCACGAGCCCGACGAGCCTGGGGGTGGCGGCCAGGCTGCCGCTCGAGCAGGCGGATCGCCTTTACGAAACTCAAGCGTGCTTTTAAAGCCGTTAAGGTGGAAACGTTCCGTTCGGTCGTCAAGGTGCGGGTTTACCCGTCAACCCTGCCGCCCACCGACGGATTGCCCAGCCCACGGATTGCCTAGCCCACGGATTGCCCAGCAAACGGTTTGCCAACAGACGGTTTGCCCGTAGACGGTTTGCCTGCAGACGGTTTGCCAGCAACAGCGTCCCCAGCTTCTGCGTTTTTCTGCAACAGAACGGACCAGCCACAGCCAGGTTCAGCCTTCAGCCGGGCCGATCAGGCCTGACCCGTCAAGCCCGGCAATCTCCACTTGCCCCCTCCCCGCCCGTCCCCCCATGGCCCCGGCGAACAGCCCCGAACCCGTCTCCCAGGAAGAGCTCAATTCTTGGCGCCGCGGCTTCACACCCCAGGCCGAAATCTGGAACGGCCGCCTGGCGATGCTGGGGCTCTCGGTTGGGATCGGCGTGCTGGTGCTGGCCAGATTCGTGGCCAGCTCCCACGGTTGAAGGCTGCTGACCGGTTGAAGGCTGCCGACCGGTGGAACCCTGCTGACCGAGTGAACGCTGCTGAGCGAGCCCGTCCGCGCTAAGTCAGATCCGGCCGCGCAATCTCTGGGCCAGCTCTGACGGTCTGAGGCTCTGGGCCATGGCATCTTCGACGCTGACCCGACCGGCTTCGACCAGCTCCGCCAGGGCGTTGTTGCTGGTTTGCATGCCATCAAAGCCGCTGCGTTCCATGATCTGCTCGATTTCATCAAGCTCGGCCCGCAGGATGTAATCGCGGCAGGCATCCGTGTTGATGAACAGATCGTGATAGCCGCAGCGTTTGCCATCGGTGGTTCGGATCAGTCCCTGCGAGACCACGGCCAGCAGCGATTCTGAAACCGCCCGGCGGATCTGTTCCTGTTCTTCCGGTTTGTACATCCCCAGCACCCGTTCCACGGTGCGTACAGCCGAGTTGGTGTGGAGCGTGCCGAACACCAGGTGTCCGGTCTGGGAGGCTTCAATCGCAGTGGTCAGGGTTTCCTGGTCGCGGATTTCACCGATCAGAATCACATCCGGATCTTCACGCAGGGCAGCGCGCAGCGCATTGCCGAACAACTTGGTGTGATGGTTCACCTCCCGCTGGCGGATCAGGGATTGCTGGCTCTGATGCACGAATTCGATCGGATCCTCAATCGTGAGGATGTGACGTTTCATCGTGCGATTGATGTAATCAATCAGCGCGGCCAGGGTGGTGCTCTTGCCTGAGCCGGTCGGGCCCGTGACCAGCAGCATCCCCTTCGGTCGCTGGGCCAGTTCGGCCAGCACCTTCGGTAAGGCGAGATCCTCAAGCGAGGCGATCTTCTGGGGGATCAGCCGCAGCACCATCGCCGGACCGCGCAGGGTTTCCAGCAGGTTGATGCGGACCCTCACATAGCCGAAATCAAACGAACCGTCGTATTCCTTCTCGCGCAGAAACGTATCGATTTCGGCTGGTGTCAACATCTCGCGCATCCAGTCCCGGAAGCTGATGCTGTCGGTGACGGGCCAGCCGGTGCGGGTCATGTCGCCGCGATCGCGGAAGCGGGGCTCCTCGCCAACGCCGACGTGGACGTCGGAGTAGTTGTGCTGGTGGGCAACCCGCACGATCGATTCGAGCGTTTCCGGTCCACCCCGTTCAGCGGCTGCCTGGTGCTGGACGGCGTCCTCGCGGCTGGCCTGGTCGTTCACCGCCGCCGGTACAAGGCTGGCGCCAACGGAGAGTCCGAACGGTAACTCGGCCATGGCGCCCGCAACACTCCAATCGCGGCCATGCTGGCATCGCTGACGGCTGTTGGCTTGTCTCGGCTGGGTTGAAGCCAATCCACCTTTCTAGGATCAGCCCATCCGCCTTCCGGCTTTGCACGCTCCCACCGGCGCCGTCCCTGCCGCCTCCCAGGATGAGTCCCCGTCCCTGGCGAAGGCGTCGCGCCCCTTGGTCACCATCGTTCTGGGCACCCGGCCGGAGGCGATCAAGCTGGCCCCGGTGATCCTGGCTTTTCTGGCCGCCGAGGATTTCCGCACCCGGGTGGTGCTCACCGGCCAGCATCGCGAGATGGTGAGCCAGGTGATGGATCTGTTCGGTCTGCAGGCCGATCACGATCTGGCCCTGATGGCCCCCAACCAGACGCTCACCCACGTCACCTGTGCGGCCCTGCAGGGGTTGAAGCAGGAATTCGCCAGCCAGCGCCCCGATCTGGTGCTGGTGCAGGGCGACACCACCACCGCTTTTTCCAGTGCCCTGGCTGCCTTCTACGAGCAGATTCCGGTGGGGCATGTGGAGGCCGGCCTGCGCACCGACGACCTGTTCGATCCCTTCCCGGAGGAGGCGAATCGTCGCCTGATCTCCCAGTTGGCCCAGCTGAACTTCGCCCCCACGGCTCAGTCGGCCGCGAACCTGCAGGCTTCCGGGGTGGTGGGCGAAACGATCGTCACCGGCAACACGGTGATCGATGCCCTGTTGCGGATGGCGGAGTCGGCGCCGGACCTCCATCTGCCCGGCCTCGACTGGCAACAGCAACGCGTGCTGCTGGCCACCGTGCACCGGCGTGAGAACTGGGGTGAGCGGCTGCAGCAGATCGGCCGGGGCTTTCTGGCGGTGCTGGATCGCTTCCCCGATACCGCCCTGCTGCTGCCGTTGCACCGCAACCCAACCGTGCGCGAACCGCTGCAGGCCCTGCTGGGCAGCCATCCGCGCGCCTTCCTCACCGAGCCGCTCGATTACGACCGGCTGGTGGCGGCGATGCGTGGCTGCACCTTGCTGCTCACCGATTCCGGTGGCCTGCAGGAGGAGGCCCCGGCCCTGGGCAAGCCGGTGCTGGTGCTGCGGCGCACCACCGAGCGGCCGGAGGCGGTGGAGGCCGGCACCGCCAAGTTGATCGGGACCGATGCCGAGGCGATCCTCAGCGAGACCAGCCTGCTGCTGGAGCATCCCTACGCCTACGAAGCGATGGCCCGGGCCCACAACCCGTTTGGCGATGGCTATGCCAGCGGCCGGATCGTGGTGGCGGTGCGCCGTTTCCTGGCGGCGCGCCGCGCCGGCGCGGCCGGCTGACAGGTAGGGCCGGCTCTGGGGCTGCCGGCTTGCTGCCAGCCGGGAGCAGTGGATTCAGTCCGCCTTGCGCTTCTTGGCCCAGGGAGGCAGGTCGATGAAGACGCGGGTGTTCGGCTCGAGGCCGCTGAGAATCTGGGTGTCCTTGCCGCTGCTGGCCCCCAGTTCCACCGCTTGGAAGGTGGGCTGCTGCTGCTTGCCGACCCGCAGCACGCCCGGGCGGCCTGTTTCGGTGACGATCGCCACGGTGGGCACCAGGGTGCGGGCCTGCAGCTGACCGGTCTGGAAGTCAATGTCGGCGGTCATGCCGATGCGTAGCTCCGGCGCTGGATCCAGCAGGCTCAACTTGACCTCAAAGGAGGTGACGTTGTTGGTTTTCACCGCCCGCGGGGCGATCTGCCGCACCACGGCGGCGAAGCGGCGATCTGGGTAGGCATCCACCCGCACGCTGGCGTTCATGCCCAGCCGCAGGCGCCCGATGTCGCTCTCCGGCACCTTGGCGATCACCTCGAGGCCCTTGGCCACCTCCACGATCGAGGAGCTGGTGGCCCCCAGGGTGCTGGAGGCGGTGGTCGTGGGGGTGACGAAGGCGCCGGGATCGGCATAGCGCTGGCTGATGACGCCGGCGAAGGGGGCGCGCACGATCAGTTCATCCCGCTCCACCTGGCGCTGGGAGAGGCGCTCCTGGGCGGCGCGGACCTGCATGCGCTTGATCTCGTAGTCGGCGCGGAAGCGATTGAGATCGTTGAAGCTGATCGCTCCCTGCTTGAACAGCGGTTCATTGCGCTGCAGCTCGCTCTGGCTGCGAGCCAGTTCGGCTGCGGCGGAGCGCAGGTTGGCCTGGAGCTCCTGGAAGCGATCGCGCAGGTCGCCGCTGTCCATGCGGCCCAGGGCCTGGCCGGCCTGCACCCGGTCGCCCTCATCGACCGCAAGGGTTTCCAGCACCCCCTGGCGCTTGGGACTGACATTCACCCGCACCACCGCATCGAGTTCACCACTGGCGGCCACGATCCCCGGCAGCACCCCGGAGCGGGCCAGGACGGTGAATGGCATCACGTTGCGAACGGCCTTGCTGCGCTGCTGCTGCCAGAGGCCAAGGCCGCTGATCAAGGCCGCGGTGACGGCGACACCGACCCAGAGGCGGCGCCGGCGGAGCCAGGCGGTGGGGGCTGGCGTGATCGGTGCGAGCTTGGGCGCAACCGGTGGCGGGGGGAGTGGGGCGGAAATCGGCCTGACATCGCTGCCGGCAAGTCTCGCCGCTGGCGTCGCCGAGCGTGGTGTTGGTGGGTCCGGTTCCCCGTAGATTTCAGCCATGCTCAAAGCCGGAATCGTCGGACTGCCCAACGTCGGTAAGTCGACCCTGTTCAATGCCCTGGTGGCCAATGCCCAGGCCGAAGCCGCCAACTATCCGTTCTGCACGATCGAGCCCAACTCGGGCATCGTGTCGGTGCCCGATGAGCGGCTGGCCAAACTCTCTGCCATTTCCGGTTCGAAGGAACTGATCCCCACCCGGGTGGAGTTCGTCGATATCGCCGGGTTGGTCAAGGGAGCCAGCCAGGGGGAGGGACT
>CAIZOZ010000129.1 GCA_903934745.1 uncultured cyanobacterium | reverse complement strand
GCTTTCGGCGAGAACTCCGGCGGCTTCGGCGGCACGGTGGCGGCGCCGATGGTCAAGGCGCTGATGAGCACCTGGTTCCGCAGCGGCCCCCGCCCGTGAGGCTTGGCCCCGGTCGAGCCCTTGGCCTGGACGGCCCCAGAGCCGATCAGCTGGCCAGCGGCAGATCCCCCAGGCCGAGCACCTGGCGGTAATAGCGGCGCAGTTGGTCGGTGGCGCCGGCCCAGCCCCAGCGTTCTGCCTCCGTGCGGGCGGCCAGACGCAGGGAGCGGCGGGTGGTGGCATCGCCGAGCAGCCGATCCACGGCTGTCACAAAACTGGCGGGGCGATCGGGGTCGTAGAGGCAGCCGTTCACCCCATCACTGACGATGTCGGGAATGCCCCCCCGGTTGGCCCCCACCACCGGGCAGCCGGCCGCCATCGCCTCCAGTAGCACCAGGCCCAGGGTCTCGGTGCTGGAGGGGAACAGGAAGGCATCGCCGCTGGCATAGGCCGCGGCCAGATCCAGCCCGGCCAGATAGCCCACGAAGGTGGTGGCGGTGCCTTCGAAGATCTTTTCCAGCTGCTGCCGATGGGGGCCATCGCCCACCAGAGCCAGGCGAGCCTGGGGGATGGCCTCGAGCACCGGCCGGATGCGTTCAATCTGCTTTTCGGCCGAGAGGCGGCCGATATAAAGGAGCAGGTTGCCGCTGTCACTGTGGCCGCCGTGCAGCCGTTCGCGCATCGCCGCCGAGCTCAGTTCGGGTCGAAACAGCTCGGTGTCCACACCCCGCTGCCACAGGGCCGTGTGCTGGATGCCCTTGGCGGCCAGTTCGTCCACCATGGCGGTGGAGGTGCAGAGGTTGAGCTGGGCCTGGTTGTGGGCGGCCTTGAGCAGCTCCCAGAGCAGCGGTTCGAGCATGCCCATGCCGTAGTGCTCCAGGTACTTGGGCAGGTGGGTGTGGTAGCTGGCCACCAGGGGCAGGCCGCGGGTTTTGGCCAGCCAGATGCCCCCCAGTCCCAGCACGGCGGGATTCACCACGTGCACCAAGTCGGGGGCAAAGTTCTCCAGCGCCTCCGACACCGCTGGCCGCGGCAGGGCCAGCTTCAGCTCCGGGTAGAGAGGCAGCGGCATCGCCGGCACGCCCACCACCCTGGCGCCGCAATAGCTTGCCGGCGCTCCTTCCGGGCAGAAGATCAGCACCTCATCGCCGGCGGCCACGAGATGCTCCACCGTCTTGGTGAGTCGCGTCACGATGCCATCGACCTTCGGCAGGAAGGTTTCGGTGAAAAAAGCGATCTTCACGTGGGCAGACCCCGGCTCACACTGGAGATTGGATCGCCTGGGCCTGACGGCTGGTCCAGGCGGAAATGCAGGGAATGCGGGAGCGGTCGCAGCGGTCGGCCCAGCGCCGGGCCACATCCACCACCTCGGCCAGCAGGCCGTCATCAAGGGTGGTGGGTCGCAGGCCCAACTCAATGAAGCAACGGTTGTCGACGATCAGGTCGTTTTCGATCGCTTCCTTGCGCGGGTTGGGCAGATGGTTGATCTCGGCGTCGGTGAGGGCCGCCACCTTGCGGGCCAGTTCGCCCACCTGATGGCTTTCGGTCATCTGGTTGAAGATCTTCACCTTCTCGCCGTGACTGGGGGGATGTTCCAGGGCGAGCTGCACGCAGCGCACCGAATCGCGGATGTGAATGAAGGCCCGGGTCTGGCCGCCGGTGCCATGCACGGTGAGCGGATAGCCGATCGCCGCCTGCATCAGGAAGCGATTGAGCACGGTGCCGTAGTCACCGTCGTAATCGAAGCGATTGGTGAGCCGAGGATCCTTTTCGGTGAGGTCAGTGTTGGTGCCCCAGACAATGCCTTGGTGCAGGTCGGTGACCCGGATCGCGTCGTTCTTGTTGTAATAGAAAAACAGCAGTTGATCGAGCGTCTTGGTCATGTGGTAGACGCTGCCGGGATCCGTGGGATGGAGGATCTTCTCGGCGAAGCGGCTGCCATCGGGCTGGGGTACCTCGACGGTGAGATAGCCCTCGGGAATCGTGGCGCCTCGGTGGGAGCCGTAGCCGTAGACCCCCATGGTGCCGAGGTGCACGATGTGCACGTCCAGGCCACTTTCAACGATGGCCGCCAGCAGGTTGTGGGTGCCGTTGACGTTGTTGTCGACGGTGTAGCGCTTGGTGGCGCTGCTCTTCATCGAATAGGGGGCGGCCCGCTGTTCAGCGAAATGGACCACCGAGTCGGGCCGCTCGCTGCGCAGCAGCTCCAGCAGGCGGTCGTACTCCTGGGCGATGTCGAGCAGCACGAAGCGCATCGGCCGACCTCCGACCTGCTCCCAGGCCCGCAGTCGCTCCTGCATGGTCGCGATCGGGGTGAGGGACTCCACCCCGAGGTCGATGTCGATCTTGCGCCGGCTGAGGTTGTCGACGATGACCACATCGTGGCCAGCATCAGCAAGGTTCACCGCACAGGGCCAACCACAGAACCCGTCACCGCCGAGAACGAGAACCTTCACCCCAGTCTCCTGAACGAGCAGTTGCCCAGCCGCGTCAAGCTACTACAGGCCTTTGGCAGGTCCCCTGAGGCGAGGCGCCGGTTCAGCTGATGCCCGCTGCCACAGCCAGCAGCAGCAGCACCAGCAGCAGCCCGCCGATCAGCAGCAAGCGGTTGCGGGAGCGCCCTTCGCCCGCCTCCATCACCACCATGCGGGGCTCTTTGGCGAAGGCATTGAGCCTGCCGCCGTCTTCTTCGGTGACCTGCATGGGAGGGGGGCCAGGGAGTCGCGACACGTTATGGACCCCCTGCTCTGGTCCAACCGCACCGGCATGGTTCGTCATATCGGCGTGTTGGGGGCAGGCCTCAGGCGCCGACGCGTCCTTGGGTCGGCGAACTGGCACTGGCGTTGGCCCGGATCGGCAGACGTCCGGCCTGGAAGGCGCAGCGGCCAGCCATGGTGGCCAGGGCCATGGCTCCAGCCATGGCGGCCGGATCTCCTGCCAGGGCAATCGCGCTGTTGATCAGGAGGGCATCGGCGCCCATCTCCATGGCCTGGGCGGCTTCGCTGGGCACACCAAGGCCCGCATCCACCACCACCGGCACCCGCGCCTGCTCGATGATCAGGGCGATGTTGGCGGCATTGCGGATCCCCTGCCCCGAACCGATCGGAGAGCCCAGGGGCATGACCGTGGCGCAGCCGACCTCTTCCAGGCGTTTGGCGAGCACGGGATCGGCATTGATGTAGGGCAGCACGGTGAAGCCCTCCTTCACCAGCTGCTCCGCCGCTTCGAGGGTGCCGATCGGATCCGGCAGCAGATGGCGGCTGTCGGGGATCACCTCCAGCTTCACAAAAGTGTTGTCTTCCTGGCCGGCCAGTTTGGCCAGTTCGCGGCCCAGGCGGGCCACCCGGATCGCCTCCTCCGCTGTGGCGCAGCCGGCTGTGTTGGGCAGCATCCAGATGCGCTGCCAGTCGATCGCCTCGATCAGTCCCCCATGGCCTGCTGCCTGGCTCTGCACCCGGCGCACGGCCACGGTGACGATCTCGCAGGCACTGGCCACCAGGCTGGCCTGCATCACGGCCAGGGAGGGGTACTTGCCGGTGCCCGTCATCAGGCGGCTGTGGAAGCGGCGCCCGCCGATCACCAGGCTGTCCTCGGCCGCTGGCACCGATGGGGCCGAGGCCTCGGAGCCCAGGGCCCATGGGGCCGCTGCAGCTCCGACTGGGTCGTTGTGGCCGCTGGCGGCGTTGGACGGGGCTGTGGCTGGGGGGGAATCGGCCACGGGTTGATGCAGCAATGGTCGTCTGGCCCCTAGTCTGCGCTGCGGACCTGCGAACGGACGTCATGCCGCTGCCCCTGTTGCTTGCGGTCAGCCCGCTACCCAGCGATGCGTTCGCGCCCTACGTGGCACCAGCCGCTTCCGACAGTGCCGATGTGCTGTTTGGCAGTGGTCCAGTTGAAACCTTTGATCCCATCGGTCGCGCCCAGCTGATGGCGCGTGAGTTGCCTCGCGCCTGGAGCGGGGTCTACCGCCCCTATGCGGGGGGTACTGAGCTGCCGGCGGAGCTGCGGATCGCTTCGGCCACAGCGATCGGTCAGATGGTCGACATCCGCGGCAGTCTTTCGGTGGGCGGTGTGGAGTCGCCGGTACAGGGGAATCTCAACGCCAAATCCGATCAGTTGGATCTGCTGTTGCTGGGCGACAAGCTGGGCGGCGACCTTGAGCCCGGCGGCCAGTTGCTCGGCCTGCAGGGCTTCCCCCTTGTCACCTGGCAGCCGCCACGGCTCACCAGCCTTGGCGGTCGCCTGCTCCTGGCTCCCCAGGCCTCGCCAGCCCCAACCCAGCCAACGTCTGCGCCCACGATCCGCGGTCTCTGGTGAATGGTGAAACTGAAGCGCAGCACTGTTGCGCTTCAATTTCACCGGAGGCAACGTCCGGAGACAACGTCTGACCAGCGAGAGCGGCGGCTGGCTGAGGCTGCAGCCGTTCTCGCTTGTCAAGCTTCAGAAAAGGAGGTGATCAGGCTGCTTTATCGCTGCTGCCTTTTTTGTCGCCACTGCCTTTATCGCTACTGCCTTGATCGTTGTTGTTGCTACGGCCGATGCCGCGGCCTGAAGCGCTGTCTGGCGGCTCCATCACGCCACTGCGCCGATTCAGGGT
>CAIZOZ010000128.1 GCA_903934745.1 uncultured cyanobacterium | reverse complement strand
GCTGCAGGCGGAACCACTGCTCACGGCCCAGCCACGGCGAGCCAGCGCTCGCACCAGGGCGCGGCCCGGCAGCGGCCGGCCGTCGTCGCTGGACACCAGCAGGCTGAGGTGATGGGGCAGACGCTGGCCGCTGCCGCCCGGACTCGGGCCACTGAGGCGCAAGCCTTCCAAGCAGCAGAGCCGCTGCCAGAGCTCGTCGCGGAGCTCGGCCAGGGGATCCTGGCCGGCCGCAGCCGCCAGTCGTGCCGTGGCCAGATCAAGGGCTGTGGCAAAGCCATGGGCCAGCAGCACCGGTTCGGTGCCACCGCGGCGCCCCCCTTCCTGCGAGCCGCCGCCGATCAACGGGGCCAGGGCAATGCCGGGGGCCAGGGCCAGAACGCCCACCCCCCGCGGACCCTGCAGTTTGTGGGCGGTGCAACTGAGCAGATCCACCGGCAGCTGCGCCAGGTTCAGCGGCACATGGCCCACCACTTGAACGGCGTCCACATGCAGTCGCACCCCGGCGTTGCGGCAGAGGGCCCCGAGACTGGCCAGCGGCTGCAGGCTGCCCACCTCGCTCTGACCCCAGATCAGCGACACCAGCCGGGTGGGAGGCGCCAGCCGCTCCGCCAGGTGCTGGGGATCGACCAGGCCAAGCCGGTTGACCGGCAGGATCTCCACCTGCCAGCCCTGCCGCTGCAACTGGGCCGCCGCCGCCAGCGTGGCCGGATGTTCGACGGCGGACACCAGCAGGCGGCCGGGCTGCAGCAGGGCGGCACTGCCCAGCAGGGCCAGATGGATCGCCTCACTGCCGCCGGAGCAGAAAACCAGCTGCGAAGGCTCAGCCCCCAGGTTGGCGGCGAGCCGGATGCGGCTGCGTTCCAGCAGTTCGGCGGCGGCCAGTCCAGGGCGGTGCAGGCTGGAGGGATTGGCCCAGGCGGCACTTGTCTGAGCCGCCATCGCCGCGAGCACCTCAGCGGCGGGGGGGCTGGTGGCCGCAGCATCGAGATAACGTCCCAGATCCACAGCAGCTGGCGGCTGGCCCAGCGTCAGCGGGTCGGGCGCAGCGGCTGCCACGGCGTCGTAACGGAACGGCTCCGGCTTAGCCGGCTCCGGCCGAGGTTCACCGGGATCATGCCGGCGGGGGGGCGCGGTGTCAGGCATGGCTGGGTCCAGCATCGCTGGCTCAGCCGGCAGGGCCGTTGGCCTGCCAGGGATCGGCCGTCAGGGCACTCGCCTGCGGCTCGGTGCTGGCGGTACCCGCTTCCGGACTGGCCTCGGCAGCCAGCCGCGAGCGGAAGCGGGATTCCGCCGAGTTGGTGGCCAATGCCACCAGTTCATCGAGGGAGCGGCCGCCCAGCAGGGCCTCCACCTGGTCCCGGGCCGCGCGGCTGGCACAGGCCTCGGGTCGGATGCAGCCGTGAACGCAGGCCGTGGCGCAATCCAGCGACGGCGGCGCCGTAGCCGCAGAAGTGGCCGCAACAGTGACCGCAGCAGTGACCGCAGCAGTGGCGGTGAGTTCCGGCGAAACCTGGGGCGGCGGCTCCTCGGCGTCGACCAGACCCGGCACCACCACGCCGTCAAACACCGCCTGGGCCGGTCCGGTCATGAACAGATGGTCGCTGGCCTGATCCCAGCTGATTTCCAGCGGCCCGCCCGGCAGATCGAGGCGGGCGCCGCGCTCACTGAGACCGAGCAGATGGCAGGCCACCAGGGTGGCGCAGGCGCCCGTGCCGCAGGCCAGGGTGGGGCCAGCGCCCCGCTCCCACACCCGCATCACCAGATGGCGTGGATGCAGCACCTGCACGAAGTGAACGTTGGTGCGGGCCGGGAAGACCGGATGCAGCTCCAGGGCAGCCCCCAGCAGCTCCAGATCGATACCTTCCAGATCCACCACCGGAATCACCACATGGGGATTGCCCATGCCGACGGCGGCTACGGCCAAGATCTGGCCGGCGATGGCCAGATCCCCCTGGGGGAGGCCCGCCGGACCGACCTCCAGCAGGGTGGGAATCGCCGCCGGTTCCAGGAAGGGAGGGCCCATGTCGACGCGGATGCGGCCATCGGCCTGCAGCTGCGGCACGATGCGACCGGCGAGGGTTTCGATCTGCCAGCTGCGGCCGGGGTCGTCGCCATCGCTGTCGGCCAGAAAGCGGGCCAGGCAGCGGATGCCGTTGCCGCACATCTCCGGCTCGCTGCCGTCGGCATTGAAGATGCGCATCCGCAATTCGCCGCCTTCGCGGGGCGGCAGGGCCAGGATCACCCCATCGCCACCGACGCCGAAGCGGCGATCACAAAGCCGCTGGATGGCCTCCGGCGTGAGGCCGAAGGCGTCCTCGCCGTCGATCAGGCTGCGCCCATCCAGGAGCAGAAAGTCGTTGCCTAATCCTTGATATTTGCTGAACTGAAGCACAATCCCTGCAAGCGCCGGCACAGCTCAATCCTATGCAGAGCTTCTTCGACAGGCGGGCGCCCCGACTCGACACCAGCCTGCCCAGCGTGCGGCACGTTCAGGAGCTGATTCGCAACCGCACCAGCGTGCTGGTGACCATGGTGGGTGGCCAGGAACTGGAAGGCACGATCAAGTGGCAGGACAGTGAATTCCTGGCCTTGCGTCAGGACACCAGCCTGCCCCTGGTGCTGATCAGCCGCGATGCCATCGCCCTGTTGCGAGCCTTCCTCTGAGCCAGAGCCAGATTTGCTGGCGCTGGGGTTATGGCACGATCACGCCTGAGCCCAGGCCCCGAGCAGATCCCGTGACCGATTCCTCCCGTTACCGGCCGCAGGAGATCGAGGAGCGCTGGCAACAGCACTGGCAGAGCCAGGCGCTGGCCCTCACCCCCGAGCCCGGTGCCAGCGATGCCGCCGCCGCCGCCGAGCCCTATTACGCCCTGTCGATGTTCCCCTATCCCTCGGGGAGCCTGCACATGGGCCATGTGCGCAATTACGTGATCACCGATGTGATTGCCCGAGTGCAGCGATTGCGGGGCCGGGCCGTGCTGCATCCGATGGGCTGGGATGCCTTTGGTCTGCCGGCGGAGAATGCGGCGATCGAACGGGGGGTGGATCCCGGCGCCTGGACCGATCAGAACATCGCCCAGATGCGCCAGCAGCTCCAGCGGCTCGGCCTCTCGATTGACTGGGATCGGGAGCTGGCCACCTGCCATGCGGACTACTACCGCTGGACCCAGTGGCTGTTCCTGCAGTTCCTGGATGCCGGATTGGCCTATCGCAGTGAAGCCACGGTCAACTGGGATCCGATCGACCAGACCGTGCTGGCCAATGAACAGGTGGATGGGGAGGGTCGCTCCTGGCGCTCCGGTGCGCTGGTGGAAAAGCGCAAGCTGCGCCAGTGGTTTCTGAAGATCACCGCCTACGCCGACCAGCTGCTCGACGACCTGCCGAAGCTTGAAGGCTGGCCGGAGCGGGTGCGCACGATGCAGGCCAACTGGATCGGCCGCTCCAGCGGCGCCGAACTCAGTTTTGAACTGGTCGATGCCGACGGCGCTGGCACCGGTCAGCAGATCCAGGTGTTCACCACCCGGCCGGACACCATCTACGGGGTCAGCTATGTGGTGCTGGCACCGGAGCATCCGCTGGTGGCGAGCCTCACCAGCGCCGAGCAACTGCTGCCAGTCACGGCCTTCATCGATCTGGTCGGGCGCCAGAGCGACCAGGACCGCATCGCCGAAGACAGTCCCAAGCGCGGCTTGCCGATCGGCGCCAGCGTCCGCAACCCCGCCAACGGCGAGCTGGTACCGCTCTGGATCGCCGATTATGTGCTCGCCGACTACGGCACCGGCGCGGTGATGGGCGTACCGGCCCACGACCAGCGGGATTTTGTCTTCGCCCGCCAGTACGAACTGCCGGTGCAGCAGGTGATCATCCCGGAAGGAGCGGATGAACACGCCTATGAGGGCGGCGCCTGGACCGCGGCCGGGGTGTTGATTCACTCCGGCCCTTTCAACGGGCTCAGTTCCGCTGAGGCCAAGCCACGGATCATCGCCGCCGCCGAAGCCGGCGGTTGGGGTCAGGGCCGGGTGCAATACCGCCTGCGGGACTGGCTGATCTCACGCCAGCGCTACTGGGGTTGTCCGATTCCGGTGATCCACTGCGACAGCTGCGGCGTCGTGCCGGTGCCCACCGAGCAGCTGCCGGTGGAGCTGCCCAAGGGCCTTGAGCTGGCTGGCAAGGGGGGCTCCCCCCTGGCCCGACTGGAGAGCTGGGTGTCGGTCGCCTGCCCCTGCTGCGGTAAGCCCGCCAGGCGGGAGACGGACACCATGGACACCTTCATGTGCTCCTCCTGGTACTACCTGCGCTATAGCGACCCCCACAACAACGCGCTGCCGTTCAGCCGCGAAGCTGTCGATCGCTGGTTGCCCGTCGATCAGTACGTGGGTGGCATTGAACACGCGATTCTGCATTTGCTGTATTCCCGCTTCTTCACCAAGGTGCTGCGGGATCGGGGCCTGCTCGGCTTCGACGAACCCTTCCTGCGCCTGCTCACCCAGGGCATGGTGCAGGGGATCACCTACAAAAATCCCCACAGCGGTAAGTACATCGCCCCAGCCGATGTGGCCGATCCCACCGATCCCCGCGATCCGATCAGTGGCGAGACGCTGGACACCTTCTACGAGAAGATGTCGAAGTCGAAATACAACGGGGTTGATCCTGCCGTGGTGATCGATCGCTATGGCGCCGACACCGCCCGCATGTTCATCCTGTTCAAGGCCCCACCCGAGAAAGATCTCGAATGGGATGACGCCGATGTGGAGGGGCAGTACCGCTTCCTGCAGCGGCTCTGGCGGCTGGTGGAGGCTGCAGCCGAACGCGGCCTGCAGCTCAGCCCCCGCAGCGATGGTGATCTGCTGGCGTCGGGTGCGTTGACAGCCAGCGCTGCTGATCAGGAGCTGCGGCGGGCCGTGCACACGGCGATTGCCGCGATCAGCGACGACCTCGACGGCGACTACCAGTTCAACACCGCCGTCTCCGAGCTGATGAAACTCAGCAACGCCATGACCAGTCAGCTGGAGGCAGCCAGCGAACCCTGTGCCCTCGAAGCCCTGGCCGTGTTGCTGGTGCTGCTGGCCCCGTTCGCCCCCCACCTGGCCGACGAGCTCTGGCAGCGGCTCGGCGCCAACCCCGAGGGCACCAATAGCGTGCATCGCCAGCGCTGGCCCCAGGCCGACGCCACGGCGCTGCGACGCGACACCGTCACCGTGGTGATCCAGGTGAAGGGCAAGGTGCGGGGCCAGCTGGAGGTACCGGCCGATGCCGATGCGGCCACGCTGGAACAGCTCGCCCGCGACAGCGACGTGGCCGCCAAGTGGCTGGAAGGTCAGCCACCACGCCGGGTGATTGTGGTGCCCGGCAAGTTGGTCAACCTGGTGCCTTGACCACCTCCAGGCTGCTGGGGTTGCCCCAGTCGCCGCTGATCTGATAGCCGCGGGGATTGCCGCCCAGATGGCGCAGGGCCCAGAAGATCGGTTCGGGACTGGCCAGCTCCAGCTCCTTGGCGATCGCCTCGAGGCTGCGGGGCTGGCCATCCGCCAGCAAGGTTTCCAGCCGCACCTGCAGGGCGAGGATCTCGGCGGCCGCCTTCTTGCCGGCTTCGACGCCGGGCTGGTGATAGGCGTTGACGTTGATCAGTTCGCCATAGAGCCCCACCGCCCGCTCGAACAGGGCCACCAGTGCCCCGAGGCTGCGGGCGTCGAAGCGGCGCAGGGTGATCGTGAGGTTCTGGCGATCGCCTTCGCTGAGGGCCGCCCGGGTGCCCTGCAGAAAACCACAGAGGAAATCGCCGGGTCGCTCGCCAGCGACGGGGCCGATGTCGGCCGGATCATCGAGGGCTTCGATGAAGGTGACGAAGAAGTTGTCGAGGCCATCGCGCAACTGCTGCACGTAGGCGTGTTGATCGGTGGATCCCTTGTTGCCGTACACGGCCAGACCCTGATGCACCACCCGGCCGTCCCGGTCGTGCTTCTTGCCGAGCGACTCCATCACCAGTTGCTGCAGGTAGCGGCTGAAGACTTCGAGCCGATCCCGGTAGGGCAGCACCACCATGTCGCGCCGGCCCTGGCCAGCGCCGGCAGCAAACCAGGCCGCCGCCAGCAGCGCCGCCGGATTGCGGCGCACCTCGCTCTGGCGGGTCAGTCGGTCCATGGCACCGGCGCCCTCCAGGAAGGCGTGCAGATCGGCCCCGACCAGCGCTGCCGGCAACAGCCCGACGGCACTGGTGATGCTGGTGCGACCGCCAACCCAGTCGAACATGTCAAAGCGGCGCAACCACTGCTGCGCCTGGGCCTGCCGATCCAGATGGCTGTCGAGCATGGTGACGGCCACCGCCTGGGCGGCCCAGGTGCCACCGGCCGCTTCCAGCCGAAGGCGCGCCTGGGCCATGCCCAGATGGGGCTCAGGGGTACCGCCGGATTTGCTCACCACCACCACCAGCGTGCTGCGCAGGCGCTCGCCGAGGCCACCGAGGACAACGCTGATGCCCTGGGGATCGACGTTGTCGATGAAGTGGAACGGCAGGCCGGTGTCTTGCTTCTGCAGGGCCCGCACCATCAGCAGCGGCCCCAGACCGGAGCCACCGATGCCGATCCAGAGCACATCGGTGAAGGCCGCTCCACCTGGCGCACGGATCTCGCCAGCGAGCAGGGCCTGGGCGAAGGCGTCGATGCGCTCCACCTCAAGCCGGATGTGATCGGCGGTGGCGGTATCGGGGGCCAGCTCCGGAGCTCGCAGCCAGTAATGGCCCACCTGCCGCTGCTCATCGCCATTGGCGATCGCACCGGCCTCGAGGGCAGCCATGGCGGCAAAGGCCCGCTCAAAGCCCGGTGTCAGCTGATCAAAATCAGGCTGGGACAGGGCCATGCGGCTCACATCCAGCCAGAAGCCGAGGTCGTCGTCGTACCAGAGAAGGTCGCGGAAACGTGTCCAGAGACTGGCTGGATCCTGGCCGTCGAACGGCGGAAGCGATGTCATGGTCTCTTCGGACGCCGCAGATGGCCTCGGAACCGTATCCAGTCCTGCTGCGTTCCGGCAAGCTGTTCCTGCGCTTCGGTACGCGGAGGCCACCATGTGTGGGCCAGCGCACAGACCGATCCCAGCGGGGCGGTTAGATCCGGTGGAGATCCTTAAATCAAGGTTGAAACATGAAGTTTTTTCAGTCTTGATGGCAGGTCCGGATGTCAAAGCCCGATTTTTCAGGTTCAGACGGACCCTGCGCAGCCCTCGCCTGAGCAACACTCAGCCAGGTAATGGCCAGCCAGGCAGCAGCCGTTTAGGTAGCGGGCGCCTGGTCAGCCTTGGCCTGATCAGCCTTGGCCTGGGGCTGGCGTTGCTGCCGCTCCAGATCCAACGCTGGTCGCAGGCCCCGCGCACGGTGCTGTTCAGCGATCCGGCCCTGATCGGCAGCCTGGCCAGCAATGGCGCCGATCCGAAAGGCCTGATCAATGAGGGCCAGCGACCCGACCCCCTCGATTTTTCTGAAGCCGAACTGCGCGATCTGAATCGCCGTTTTGGCGTTCACGGACCCCAACCCAAGCTGGCCCAGCTGTTCACCGAGGGGCTCGATCAGCTGCAGCCGCTACGCGTTCACACCCTCTCCCGGGTGGAGGAACTGCAGCCGATCATCCTGTCGGAATGCCGTCGCCACCACATCAATCCGATGCTGGTGGCCGCCGTGCTGTTCGATGAGTTGCAGCATGCCAAACCGGGCGAAGACGCGCCGCTGATGGCGGAATCCGGCCTGTTCCACACCCATGGGCCCGCCCAGCTCGGCCTCGGCGAACTGCAGAAGCAGGGCCTGCTGAGCCAGAACGCCACCCCCGAGCAGATCAACGCCGCCCGCCAGCAGCTGCTGGATCCCGACCGCAACGTGCAGGTGTTGGTGGGCAAGTTTGCCCGGCTCAGCAAGGCGCTCTCCCTGCCCCGCCAGCATCTGCTGATGGCGAGCAACTCCCACCGCGATGCCAAGGCCCTGGCCACCCTGGCCTACCTGCACAACGGCAAGCTCGATTACCCCGGTCGCATCCTGCGCTACATGCAGGATCCGGAACTGCATGGCCTCATCTACGGCACCCGCACCTCGCGCACCAGTCCGCTGATCTGAGCGCGACCAGCTCAGCCGCCGTTCAACACTCCACCCCCAGGGCCACCAGACGCTGCTCCAGTTCCTTCCAGTTGAAGCTGCGGGGATCGGAGCGTTCACCGCCCAGGTCCACATGGCGATGGGTGGTGATGTGGGTGGCAGGAATCTGGAAGCGCCGCCTCCAGTCGGCCAGCACCCGGGCGGTGGCGTCGTACTGGGCGCGGCTATAGCCGCTGTGGCCGGCACCCTGGTTTTCGCCGTCCAGCGGGGTTTCGAGGCTGAGATGCAGGGCAAAGTTGTTGATCGAGCCCCCCACCTTCGGGTTGGTGACCACCCAGTCGCCGTTGAAGGCTGAAAAGCCGGCACCAAAGGCCCGCTTCACCGGATCGACCACCTGGATAATCTGCCCCTGCTGGCCGATCAGCATGTGGTAACTCACCTGATCTTCATCGTTGGCATGGGGGGTGAGGAAGGTGTTGATCGCTGAATCGAGGCCGTAGACCGTTTCGTGCAGCACGATCACCCGCGGGGTGGGATCAACCCGATGGCCGAGGGCATCGCGCCGATAGCGATCCCCGAAATTGCTCGGATCGGTGGGAATCCGCCGAATCTGCTGGGCCAGCGCCTCGCGCTCCTGCCAGAGGCGCTGGCGCAGCTCGGGATCGACGGCAGCACAGGCCTGGGCCAGCGGTGAGTTCCAGTTGAGCGGTGCTGGTGGTTTCGGCGCCGGCCGGGGCCCTCCCAGGCCCGCTGGCGCTTGCCGCACCTCCTCAAGCAGATCGAGCAGCGAGGGACCGCTGCCCTCGGTGCTGGCGGTGGCCAGCAGATCGCGGGCCAGCCAGGCCAGGCCGCCGAGGGTGAGCAGGCAGGCCCCTGCCACGGAGGTGAGCAGGGCGCGGGTGCGCGCCTTCATGGCTGCAACCGGGCCCAGCGCCGGCGCCGCACGGCGCAGTCGGCGGCAGCCTCAGGGTCGATCTGCAGAGTCCAGCGCTGCGGCTGGGGCGGAGCGAGCCGCAGGCTCAGCTCTTCCACCTTCTGGCGGCGGGCGATCAGCAGCTGCAGCATCGGGGGCTCAGGGGCGCCCAGCCTGGTGTGGGCCGTGAACTCCTCCAGCGTGGTGAGGCGCTGGCGATCGATGGCGAGCAGCTCATCCCCCACTTCCAGCCCCGCCTGCTGGGCCGGGCCATGGCGCTCCAGCCGCCGCAGCCGCAGCTGGCCGCCTGCGGCGATCTCGAGCTGCAGGCCGCTGAACCAGGTTTCCGCAGATTCAGCCACCAAGCGCAAACCCAGATCGGCCAGATAGAGCGCGATCGGGGGATCGTCGGTGCTTTCCAGCCATGACGGCAACAGGGTGGACAGATCGGGGGCAGGGCCGGCGAACGCCTGGATCAGATCCTGCTGGCTATAGCCGCGACCCTGGCGGCCCAGGCTCTGCCAGAGCTGCTGCAGGACGGCGCCCAGCCAGGAACCATGGCGACGCAAGTGCAGATCCAGCACCAACGCCAACACGGCACCTTTGAGGTAATAGCTGATCTGGTTATCGCCGGAATGGGCATCCTGGCGATAGAGCTTCACCCAGGCTTCTTCACTGCTCTGGAGCAGGCTCTGCACCCGGCGGCCCGGTGTCAACAGGTAGCGGCTCAGATCGCTGCCGAGATCCTCCAGCAACTCCTGCTCACTGCCCAGACCGGCCGCCAGCGGCAGGAACTGATCCACATAACTGGTGATCCCTTCGGCAAACCAGAGCGTCGGCACGATGCTGGGGCGGTCGTAATCGATCGGTGTGAGCTGGGCCGGCCGCAGCCGTCTCACGTTCCATTGATGCAGGTATTCATGGGCCACCAGCTGCAACAGCTTGCGGCGCCCCTCCGGCCGGGCCAGGGCCTGGCGGCCATAGAGCAGCACGGTGCTGTCGTGGTGTTCCAGACCGCCGTAGCCCTGATCGATCAGGTGCAGGATGAACAAATAGCTCGTTGCCGCCGGCGCCGGCTCGCCGATCAGGCGGCAACAGGCCAGGCAGACCGCAGCCACATCAGCCAGCCAGCGCTCGTCCTGGGCTGGCAGATCGTCGCCCCAGGTGACCCAGCGATGGCCCACGCCGGCCACGGTGAAGGCGTGGCAAGGGTGGGGGCCGGCCTCCACCGGGCTGTCGATCAGCTGGTCATAGTCGCGGGCCAGCCAGCCGTTTGCGGTGGTGCCGCCAGCGGTGCTGCCGCCATAGACGGTGCCGCCGGCAGGGCTGGTTGGCAGGGGCACGAACGGCTGCCAGCCAGCCGGGAGTCGCAGCGTGAGCCGATGCGGCGACCAGCGCTCGCCTTCCACCTGCAGAATCACCGCCGCCAGGGCCAGAAAGCCATGGGCGCTGTTGAGATGGCAGGTGCGCACCGTGAGCTCGGTGGCCTGACTCGCGTAGCCTATCGTGATCGGCTCGCCCTGGGCGGGCACGTCCGCCGACCCGTCCTC
>CAIZOZ010000127.1 GCA_903934745.1 uncultured cyanobacterium | reverse complement strand
TGTTTCTCGGGCTTGAGAGCCCGGAGGGTGCGCATGTTGTGCAGCCGTTCAGCCAACTTCACCAGCACCACCCGGATGTCACTGGCCATGGCCAGGAACATGCGCCGCAGGTTCTCAGCCTGGGCCTCGGTCTGGTTGGTGAAGTGGATGCCTCCCAGCTTGGTGACCCCCTCCACCAGCGTGCGCACCTCAGGCCCGAAATGCAGCTCGATCTGCTCGGGTGTGACCTGGGTGTCCTCCACGACATCGTGCAGGAAGCCGGCGGCGATCACGGCAGCGCTGGCCCCGATGTCGCGCAGCAGGTCTGCGACCGCCACCGGATGAATGATGTAAGGCTCGCCGCTGGCCCGGAACTGGCCCTCATGCAGCTGGTAGGCGAAATCAAAAGCCGAAGCCAGCAAGGCCTCGGTGTCGATCGGGCAGCTCTCGCCGTCGCCGGGAGGGACATGGCGAACGCAATCCTGCAGCCAGGCGGGCAGCGGTACGCCGTAGTCGGCGGGCTCGTGGATCGGCCGACGGCGAGCAGAAGGCAGGCTCTCGGCTGGACAGCCCGTCAGGCCCACGACAGCCGCAGCTAGCTCCGCCCCGATCGGCTCGCGCCCCACCGGACTGCTGGCCAGGGTGGCACTCGGATCGGGTCTGGCCTTCAGCATCCCGTCCCCCGAATTCATTCCCATGGTATGCAGCCGTCGTCACATCCATGGGGATGTGCGCGACTGGCCATCCAAGCTGGGCGAAATCATGCCGCCAGCCATGGCTCCTGCAGCCTCCCTTCCAGTCCCTGGCGAGCCGGTGCTGAAGATCGCTGGCCTGCTGGTGCGCTATCCGGGGGCGGCGCAGCCCACCCTCGCGGGCCTCGACCTCCAGCTGGCGGCCGGCGATCGCCTCGCCCTGGTGGGTCCCTCGGGTTGCGGCAAGAGCACCGTGGCCCGGGCTGTGTTGCAGCTGCTGCCACCCGGCAGTACCTGCACGGGCAGCCTGGAGCTGGCGGGTCAGGATCCACGCCAGCTCGATCGCGCTGCCCTGCGCCAGCTGCGTGGCGAAACGGTGGGTCTGGTCTTCCAGGATCCGATGACCCGACTCAACCCGCTGATGACGATCGGCGAGCATCTGGGCGACACCCTGGCCGCCCACAGGCCGGCCTGGCAGCACCGCCAGCTGCGGCAGCGGGCCGAGGAGCTGCTGGCCCGGGTGGGCATCGATCCGAGCCGCTATGGCAGCTATCCCCACGAGTTCAGCGGCGGCATGCGCCAGCGCCTCGCCATCGCCCTGGCCATGGCCCTCAAGCCGCCCCTGGTGATCGCCGATGAACCCACCACCAGCCTTGATGTCGCTGTCACCGTGCAGGTGATGACCGAACTGCGGGATCTCTGCGCCGAAGCCGGCAGTGCCTTGCTGCTGATCAGCCACGACCTGGCCATGGCCGGCCGCTGGTGCGAGCGAATCGGTGTGCTCGACGCCGGCCGCCTGGTGGAGGAGGCCCCCGCCGACCAGCTGCTCACCACCCCCCGATCAGCCGTGGGCCGGCGGCTGGTGCAGGCCGCCCGCGAACGGGAAGGCAGCCGCAGCCAGCCGTGCCCGCCCTCGCCGCTGCTGCTCGAACTCGACAACCTGCGCAGTTGGCATGCCCTGCCCTCCCCCCCCTGGCGGCAGCGCTGGCTCAAGGCCGTGGACGGCATCAGCCTGCAGTTGCATGAAGGCGAAACCATCGGCCTGGTGGGGGCCTCCGGCTGCGGCAAGAGCAGCCTCTGCCGAGCTCTGATCGGTCTGGCGCCGGTGCGGGGCGGCGCCGTGCGCCTCGAAGGCCAGGACCTGCGCCAACTGCAGGGCCACCAGCTGGAGCAGGCCCGCCGCCGCATTCAGATGGTGTTTCAGGATCCGCTGGCCTGCCTCAATCCCCAGATGGTTGTGGGCGAAGCGGTGGCCGACCCGCTGCTGATCCATGGCCTGGCCAGCCGCCCCCAGGCGCGCGAGCAGGCCCGCGCCCAGCTGGCAGCCGTAGGCCTGGAGCCACCGGAGAGCTTCGAGAACCGCCTGCCGCGCCAGCTCTCGGGCGGCCAGCAGCAACGGGTGGCGATCGCCCGCGCCCTGATCCTGC
>CAIZOZ010000126.1 GCA_903934745.1 uncultured cyanobacterium | reverse complement strand
GCGACTTGTGAAACCTACAACACCGGCGGCTTTCGCCTCCTTCGTTGTAGATCGCCCCGGCTGGTCGGCTCGCGCCGTTCCGTTTGGGACTTGGTGAACCTAGCAGCTCACCCGTTCCACCCCTTCCTTGTGACTTCCAGATCGAGGCGTTTCAGCTCTCGCTCTTTCAGTCCCTCCGTTGGGACGGCCGCTCGGTTTCCCGCGCAGTCCAAAATCATACCATCTGCCCATCGGATCTTGCAAATCCCGCCCGGAACAGCCCATGGATTCAGCCACGGATCCGAGGCCCGCTCAGAACCGATAGCCCAGGAAGGCAGGCAAAATTGACAGGCCCATGGAGCCCCACCTGCGGCGGCAGGCACTTCAGCGAGGCAAGACATGGCTAGAAAGCTGCCCTGTTCCTCAAGGCGAGATGGCCCTCGATCACCTCAGCTTCGGCACCCACGACCTGGAAGCGACAACGGCGTTCTATCAAGGCCAACTGGGCTTTGAACTGCTGATCCACGAATGGATCCTGCTGGAGGAAGGGGGTCGGGTTGACCACGCCTTCTTCGACTGCGGCGGTGGCTGTTGCCTCGCCTTCATGCAGTGGATCGATGTCCCAGGGATAGCGACTCATTACGACACGGACATCAACCGTGGTCTCGGCGTACCAGCTGGCACTTTTCACTTCGCCTTCCGCTGCGACTCACTTCAGAGCCTGGAGGAGCGGCGCCTTGCCCTGATCAGCACCGGCGTGGTGGTGGGGGAGCTGATCGACCTAAATCCCTACCGCTCTTTTTTCTTCGACGATCCGGTCAACGGCCTGCGCCTGGAGTACACCGTGCAGCTGCGCCAGCCCGGAGCCGCGGACCTCGACCCACTCCGGCGACAGTTCAGGACCAACCTGGCCTTGTTCGGCGCAGCGGCCATTCCCGCCGCTGGCAACCGCGGCTAATCGCGTAAGGCCTCAGCCCAGGGCATGAACCGTTCGAGGGTTTGGGGACGATCGGCCACGAGCACCGGGAAATCGGCGTGGGACAGGTCGGTGCCCGCCGCAATACCGCCCGGATCCCGCAGCAACCAGCGCACGGGACATTGCAATTCTGAAAGCACCAGCCAGGCGGCCGCCAGATCCCAGATCTTGGGCGTGGCCTCCAAGGCCGCCACGGTCTGCCCCATCGCCACACTCACCAGATTCAGGCTGGCCACCCCCAGCAGACGAATCTTGCCTGGGAAGCGACGATCCGGGAGTTTCTGCAGCACACCGATCGAGCGGCTGCAGAGGGAAGCACAACCAGCGCTATGGGACTGGATCGACGGAGGCTGCAGCGGCTTGCCATTACGCCAGGCTCCACCGCCGCGAATCGCCACGATGCGCTGTCGCAGGGGTGGCACATCGAGGATGGCCAGCACCGGCTTGCCGGCTTCGAAGCGCGCCATGGAGATGGCCCAGTAAGGGATGCCAGCGGCGAAGTTAGTGGTGCCATCGAGCGGATCGACGACCCAGTAAGCGGAACTGCCTGGCACCTGCTTCTGTCCCTCCTCACTGAGCACCCCCTCTTCTGGGAACAGTTCTGCCAGGCCCCGGACCAAGGTGGCATCACTCCAGCGATCACAGGCCGTGATCAGCGAGCCATCGTCCTTGATGTCGGACACCATGTGGCCGAAATCGGCGCGCTGGCGCTCGGCGACGCGATCAATCAGAGAGGAGAGCGCCGGATCAAGGGCGGGAGCGGCGAGCATCATCCGAGTTCCATAGCCAGGACCTTTGTAAGGCTGCGGCCCGTATCCTCCCTGAACTGGTGGATGTTGACCCGGTTGAGCAGGACCAGGGCCAGAACAGCCACAAGCGTTTCCACCGCCAGCACCAGGGCGAAGGAGGAATAGGAGCCGTTGCCCAAATGGAGCCAGCGCCCCAGATCGTAGAGGGCACCACCGCAGAGCTTGCCCAGTGCCCTCGAGATGGCCTGGGCCAGGCCCCAGACCCCCACAAAAGTCCCCGCCGCCTCCGGCAAAGTGAGATCCAGCATCAGGCAGAGGGTGCTGTTGGTGGCAATGCCAGCGGCAAGACCAAAACCAACCATGACCAGCTTGAGCACTGGGACATTAGGGGCCAGGCCACACAGCAGCAGCAACAGCAGGGAAACCACAATCAGGCGACAGCCCAGCCTGGCCGTGGGTAGTTTGCCCAGCCAGGGGACGATCCAGAGTCCGCCCAACAGCAGTCCCACCAGGGTGCCGATTCCCCAGAAGGCGTTGAGCTGGGTGGTGGCGGCGATTGGCATGGCGAACACCTGGGCCGCATAGCTCTCGAGCACCGGATCCTGCAGAAACAGCCCGAGGGTGAACATCACCAGAAAGGAAAAAAAGACGAGCACCTGGCGGCTGGAGGTGATCAAGGCCCACGACTGAGCCAGGGTGACTCGATCCTCCCGACCCGCCTGGGTGGCGCCGAGCTGACCCGGCGCTTCCATCCCCCAGGTGGCAATCAACGTCAACACCATCACCAGCGCGGCGACGATGGCCATGAAGCGCCGCAGGGTCGGCTCCAGCACCGCCGGATCGACCACCCCATCGAGGGATCGCAAGCTGATGCTGATGGCGATGGCACCAACCACGATGCCAACGGTAAGCATGCACCAAATAATGCCCACGGCCCGAGGGCGCTCCAGCTCCTCGGTGCGATCGATCACCAGGGCCAGATAGGGCGTGGTGGCCAGCGAGATGGCCAGGCCATACAGAGCGAAAAGGCCGCAGAGGCCGGCGATCCCAAAGGCAAGGGCGGGCTGCTCACCCACCGCCAGCAGGCGACCGACCTGGAAGATCAACGGGATCGAGGCCACCGCCAGAAGGCAGAACAGGCCCGTGCCGATCAACACGTAAGGCACTCGATGCCTTGAGGCGATCGGATGGGCATCGGAGACCTGACCGAACAGCACCCGGGCCGGAGCCACGAATTGCTCGAAGGCCAGGGCCCCGCCCACCAGCAGACCGGGGAAGGCCAGCTCGGAGAGCATCACCCGGTTCAGCAGACCGGCGAAAATCACGGCCAAGGCACCCAGGCAGGCCTGAAACAACCCCAGCCTGAGGCAGGCGAAAACCGAGAGACCCGGACGACTGGGCACGGGCAGGAGGCTCAGGGAGCGAGGGAGGGAACGGCGGCGCTGGGGGGACGGAACTTGGCCTGACAGGCGGGTACCAGGGGTTGGACTTCCACCGGAACATCCGTGGCGCCCACCACCACCGGCTTGTTCGCGGGCAGGCTGGGAGCCGGACAGATCGAGATCTGATCAAGGCCGGTACGACGCTGGAGACTGGCCAGCCCCTTGTTGTAATCGGCGATGGCATTGGAGTAGCGCACCTCCGCCTGCGTCAGGTCCCGCTGGGTATCCACCACTTCCCTCTGGGTGGTGACACCGGCCTGGAAGCGCAGGCGTGCCAGTCGCAGGGATTCGCGGGCGGAGAGCACCTCACGGGAGGTGGTGGTGATGTTGCGATTGTTGGATTCGAGTTCATAGAAGCTCTTCTCCACTTCCTCGCGGATCGAATTGCGCCGATCGGAGAACCTATAGCGCTTTTCCTCGGCAAGCAGCTTCTGGCGGCGGTAGGAGGCCTGGGACCCACCGCCATCGAAAATGTTCCAGCGCAGGTTCAAGCCCACGGTGTTATCGACGGTCCAGCCCAACTGATTGGGGACCGCTTGGTTCGCGTCGATGAACTCGTAGCCGCTGGTGCGGCCTCCGGAAAGGGTGTTGACGATGTTGAGAAAGGGCTGGACCTTGGCAAGCTCAGCGTTGGCGTTGCTGTTGGCCACAGAGATGTCGAGGATGATCTGATCGAGCTCCTCACGGAAGGCATAGGCCGCCACGATGCTTTCCTGCAGCGTGGGCAGCCAGGTACCGATCACCCGGGAAGGATCCTTGGCGGTCGGGGTGACGTCCTGGGGCAGCGAGAGCAGTGCGGCCAGGGAACGCCTGGCGATTGACTGACCCGGCGTACCGGAGCCGCTGTTGGCGCCGTAGAGGGCGTTGGTGAGCAGCTGCTGGTCGCGGGCCAGCTGGGTTTCGGCCTGGAGCACCTCCAGCTTGGTGGCCACGCCGGCCTGGAAGCGGGCCCGGGCATCGCGCAGGCTCACCTGGGACGAGCGCACCGACTCCTGACCGATGCGCACCTGCTCATCGGCCTGCTGCAGATCAAAATAAGCCGTGGACACCTGCAGGCGCAGATCACGCAGACCGATCAGATAGCTGTTCTTGGCCTGCTCGAACTGATCGCGGGCAGCGGCGATCTGGGGATTGCGCCCCGGATTGATCAGGGCCCAGCTGGCCTCCAGATCGGCACCCATGCGCCAGATGCTGGAGCTGGTGAGACCTCGCTCCTGGCCCGTACCGGTTTGGCCATTGCTGTACTGCTCCCCCCCCGTGTAGGCGGGAAACGAGCCGGCTCTGAGATTGAGCTGGGGATACCAGAGCGAAATCTGGGCTCTCAAGGCCGACTGGGCCTCCTGGACCTGGATCGCCAGGGCCTTGAGATTGGGATTGTTGACCTCGGCGAGGGTCAGGGAGCTCGTCAGGCCCAGGGGACGAAGTTCCCGAATGGTGACCTGGGTTGGCTTATTGGGCAGGGCCAGCGGCAGCGGTGCCTGCAGCAGCCGGAGATCCGGAGGCAGCACGGTGGCCGCTGGCGGCAGAACCGTGGGATTGGACTTCGGGCGGCTCCCCTTCAGCTGGGTGGCCAGCGGCAGCTTCTGGGGGGCGGGATCCTGGGGACCGGACGGCTCGACCACGACCGCAGCCGCGGCCGCGGGCTGGGACTGGGCACCGGCTTCTCGCTCAAGGAGCGCAAGAGCCAGGGGAGACACCATCAGGGCCGCGAGCAGGAGATGGTGATGCCTCACTTCCAGACCAGGACAATGGGACTGAGCTTAGGCATCCCTCCCCCAGCTGCCGAGGCACATGGCCACCAGATCGTCCGCACCCCCCAGCACCTGGATCGGCACTGGTAGAGCCGCCCTGAGCTCCTCGAGGCTGCGATCGTCGAGAAACACGTCCGCTCCCTCGCGCAACATCACCCTGGGCAGGAGCAGCCGATCGCCAAGATCCCTGCCTGCGAGACCCTCCAGCAGATCGGAACCGGTCAGCAAGCCCGTCACCACCTGCTGCTGCCCCCAATAGGGACTGGGCAGGCCGATCAGCAACAACTCCACCCCCTCGACCCGATTAAGCCGATCCACCACCGGCTGAAGGGCTGCCGCCACCAGATGACCGACCACCCAGCTGCAGCGGCGAGGCTGGGAAATGCTGACCGGCAGGGTCTGGGTGGCGCCATCCAGTTCTTCAAGAAACGCCCGGATACTGCCGACGCCGTTTTCCTGCTGGGGCAGATCCTCGTAACTATCCCTGGGTGGCAGGGGCAGACCAGCGATCAGGTACCACTCGTCGGAGAGCCAGGCGAAACGACTGCCCAGATCGCGCTGAAACCTGGCCTGCAGGGGTTCCACCTGGGCAATCACAGCCCGGGCCGCCGCCGGATCCACCGGTCGCAGCACATCGCCGGCGGGGCGAAAGCGGGTGAGTCCCACCGGCACCACCGCCGTGGACAGCACGGCTGGCCAATCGCCATGGCCGAAGGCGGCCAGATCGGTGAGGGTGCGCTCCAGGGCGGGCCCGTCGTTGAAACCGGGACAGACCACCACCTGGGCATGGATCTGAAGGCGCCGCTCTGCGAACCACTGGAGCTGCTCCAGGATCAGGGCTGCCCGTGGATTGACCAGCAGACGACTGCGCAACTCCGGATCCGTGGCATGCACCGACACGAACAGCGGCGAGAGCCGCTGTTCCTCAATCCGCTGCCAGTCGGAGGCGGTGAGATTGGTGAGGGTGAGGTAGGAGCCGTAGAGAAAACTGAGGCGATAGTCATCGTCCTTGAGGTAGAGGCTGCGACGGCGTCCCGGTGGCTGCTGATCGATGAAGCAGAACGGGCAATGGTTGTTGCACTGCCGCAGGCCATCGAAGAGTGCCTCGGTGAAGCCCAGCCCCAGGGCCTCATCCCAATCCTTCTCCAGTTCAACCTGATGGAGGCTGCCGTCCGGATCGAGCACCTCGAGCACCAGCTCCTCCTCGCCCTGCAGAACCTGAAAATCGATCAGGTCGCGGGGGCGAACGCCATTGAGGCTCAGCAGACGATCGCCAGGCTGGAAACCCAGTTCTTCGGCGATCGAACCGGCTGCCACCGTGGCAACGACCGCCGGCTCGGGCTGCCGCGACTGGCTCTGGCCTTCGGCCTGGACCAGGGCAAGGGCGGCGGAGGGCTCATTCCACACGGAGGGGTGGGATCACAGTGTTCGGGCTCCACTTTGTCGCCCGCCTTGACCCGTTGGGTCAGGGCGTCCCAGCCTCAAGCTGGCGGAAGAACACGAGCAACACCACGCCAAACACCAGGCGGTAGCCCACGAACACCCAGGTGCTGTGCCGCTGCAGGAAGCGCAGCAACCAGGCGATCGCCAGCCAGGACACAATCCCGGCCGTCAGCACCCCGACCAACATCGGGATCAGGCCGCCGTTGGCCGGCATGGCGATGGCGTCCTTGAGTTCAACCAGGCCAGCCAGGGTGATCGCCGGGATGCCCAGCAGGAAGGAAAAACGGGCGGCATCGGCGCGTTGCCAGCCATCGAACAAGGAGGCGGTGAGGGTGCTGCCTGAGCGGGAAACCCCAGGCACCAGAGCCAGGGCCTGGGCCAGACCGACCAGCAGACCATCCCGGGGGGTGACCTGCTGGAGCTGCCGGCGACGGGAGCCGGTCAACTCAGCCGCGGCCAGAATCAGGGCCATCACGATCGAAACGATGGCGATCGAGGTGAGGCTGCGCAGGCCGGAGTGTTCGTAATCCGGTACGTAATGCTTCATCGCCAGCCCTGCCAGCACGATCGGCACGGTGCCCAGCGCGATCGCCACCCCGAGCCGGGCCGCCGGATCGCTCCACTGGCCATGGCGGAACGCGCGGGAGATGCCGGAGACCACCTCCAGCAGATCGCGGCGGAAATAGGCGAGCACAGCGACGATGCTGCCGAGCTGGATCACGGCGGTGAAGGCAACCCCCGGATCTCCCCAGCCCAGCAACACGGGTACCACCTTGAGATGGGCGGTGCTGCTGATCGGCAGAAATTCTGTCAGCCCCTGCACGATCCCGAGTACAACCGCATGCCAGCAGGCCTGCGCCAGGGACAAAACGCCGGCGGCGGCGATGATCGGCATGCCTCAGGGCCCGAATGGTTGAAACCTTATGGCGGCGGCAGCCACGGACAGAGGGGGCAAGCCCCTTAAGGTTGGCCATCTTTCTTCACATCGGGTGATCGGGGTTTCCTCCAGCCTGTCCGCCGGTGCCGCGATCCGGCCCTCCAGCGCCCTGCCGCTGACCACCAGCCTGGTGGTCAGCCAGGCCAGGCCCCGAACGCGTACCACCATCGCCACCAGAACCGATGCCTGGTTTCTGCCTCTGGCGGCAGCCTTTCTGGTGACGGTGCCGGTGTTTCTGCAGGCCCCCTGGGTCCGCATCGCCCCGGCCAGCGCTGTGCTGGTCACGGCGCCGCTCCTGGCCCTGGGCATCCTGCTCGAACGCCATCGGCTTCCCACTTGGTCGGCCTTCGGGGTTCTGCTGGTGGGTTTCAGTGGCAGCTGGCTGGCTGGCTGCCTCTTCTGGGGTTGGTGCCGGCTCCATCCGATCTGGCACCTGCCGATTGAGGCCTTTGCCCTGCCCTTGGCGGTGGCTGGTCTGAGCAGCCGCTGGCGCCTGGCCGGGGCCTTCTATCTCGCCTCTCTGCTCGGCACAGCCGCCACCGATGGGGTGATGGCGCTCACTGGGGTCATGCCTCTCTGGCCCTTGGTGGTGGCTGCTCCGCTGCAGGAGGCCGGCCCGCTGTTGCAGCAAGCCGCCCTGCTGGTGGTCCAACCCCTACCTCTGCTGGCGATCGGCCTGGCCGCCGCACTGCTGATCGGGATCTGCCGCCAGCTCTGGCGGCAAGGTGGTATCTGGCGCGTCAGTGCAGCAGCCCTCGCCACCACCCTGGCGGTGGATGGCCTGTTTCTGGCCGCCGCCCTGCTCGCACCTGGCCTCAGCGGACTGATCTGAAGTCCTGTTGCCAAGGCCCGCTGTTCTGAAGATCTGCAAAAGCCGGGCAACCGACCCGGACCGAGTGGACAGCCTTCTGTAACGTTTGGGGGTGGTCGTCGGGTCCTGAATCCGCGGACCCACCGGGAACGGCACACCATCAAGGCGTCGTTTCCTCCACCCCAAGTTCTCTCTCCGACGGAGTGATGCGATGAAGCGGCTGTTTGCCTGGATCATGAGTGGTGTGGTGATGGCCGGTCTGCTCGTGAGCCTGGTGTTGCCGGCTCCGGCCTTTGCCGACGAGCGCCGTAACAGCGCCGATGACAAAATTGCCGAGCGGGCCGGCAAGGTTGATCTCAATAATTGCTCGGTGCGGCGCTTCCAGCAGTACCCAGGCATGTACCCGACCCTGGCTGGCAAGATCGTGCTGGGTGGCCCCTACGAAAGCGTCGATGACGTGCTCAAGCTCGACCTGACCCAGCGCCAGCAGGAGCTGTTCGAGAAGTACAAGGACAACTTCACCGTCACCGCCCCTTCGATCGCCCTGAACGAAGGTTTCGATCGCATTAACGACGGTCAGTACCGATGAAGGCAGCGATTCAGCTGGTCGCCGCATCGAAACCGATGGGCCGGATCTGCTGAATCCCTTGCTCGAACCTCATCGTCTTGGCCCCTTGAGCCGCCCCTGAACCTCAGGGCAGATTTCAACCAAAAGGGCTCCAGGAGGCAGCGGTTCCAGCTGCCCCGGCCCAGAATCCCCAGCATCTCAACGGGCCATTCCTCCACCAAAGCCGCCGGTATCTCCGGCGGCTTTTTGATGTGTTGCCAATCACCCCTCTCCCATAGGCTCAGCAGCGCAGCGGACAGGCAATGGCATCGTCACCAGTCCTGGCGGCCCCGAATCCGGCAGCCGCGGAGCCGCCCCTGCCAGGGCTTTGGGACGTGGTGGTGGTGGGCAGCGGAGCCGCCGGCCTGATGACCTGCCTGGCGCTGCCAGCAGAACTGCGGGTACTGCTGCTGAGTAAGGAGAGCGGCCCTCCCTCCGCCAGCCGCTGGGCCCAGGGGGGCATCGCGGCGGTGACCAGCAACGATGACAGCTTTCAGAGCCACATCGACGACACCCTGCGAGCCGGAGCCGGCCTCTGCGATCGCGAGGCGGTGGAGATGCTGGTGCGCCAGGCGCCGACTTGCGTCGAAGCGTTGCTGCGGCTGGGCATGGACTTCGACCGCCAGGGCCAGGTGCTGAGCACCACCCTGGAGGCGGCCCACAGCCATCGCCGCGTGCTGCACGCCCAGGACCGCACCGGCGGCGCCCTGGTGGATGCCCTGGAGCGGCAAGTGCTGCACCGGCCGGGGCTTGTTCAGCGCAAGGGCATGCAGGCACTGCAGCTCTGGATGGAGGCGGGCCGCTGCGTCGGCCTGCAGGTGATCGATGGCAGCAGCTTGCGCTGGCTCCGGTGCGGCGCTGTGGTGCTGGCCAGCGGCGGCGGTGGCCATCTCTTCGCCCACACCACGAACCCCAGCCAGGCCAGTGGCGATGGCGTGGCCATGGCCTGGAGCGCCGGAGCCGAGGTGCGGGATCTGGAGTTCGTTCAATTCCATCCCACCGCCCTGATGTTGCCGGGGGCCCCCCACTTCCTGATCTCCGAGGCAGTGCGGGGTGAGGGAGCCAGACTGCAGGACAGTTCCGGACGCAGCCCGGTAGCCGATCTCGCCGGCGGTGATCTGGCCCCGCGCGACCAGGTGAGTCGCGCCCTGGCCCGCTGCATGCAGGCCCAGGCGGTGGATCACCTCTGGCTCGACCTGCGGCCGGTGGGGAACGAACGCCTGGAGCGTCAATTCCCGACGATCCTGGGGCGCTGCCGCAACCTGGGGCTCGAGCCCACGACCCAGCCCATCCCCGTGGCGCCGGCGGCCCACTACTGGATGGGCGGCATCGCCACCGATCTTCAGGCCGCCACCAGCCTGCCAGGGTTGTATGCCGTGGGCGAAGTGGCCTGCACCGGCGTCCATGGCGCCAATCGGCTGGCCAGCAACTCCCTGATGGAGTGCCTGGTGTTCGCCCGCCAACTCGCCTCGATCCAGCTGCAACCCCTGCCACCCGAGCGTCCTGAAGGGCACGAGCGCTGCTGGAATGGCCCCTGCACCGAGGAGCGGCTGGAACCGAATCAGGCCATCGCCGAACTGCGTCAGCTGTGTTGGAGCGTGGCAGGGGTGGAGCGGCGGGCCAGCTGCCTGGCCCCCGCCCTGCGCGAGGTGACCCTGAACCTGGCCCAGCTGCGCCACAGCCCCCTGATTCGGGCCGCCCATGATCTTGAACCCGGCGAGCGGCTGGATCTCTCCACCCCGCAGGGCCAAGCCTTGCTGGGCCTTCAGAATCTGCACCAGCGGCTGGTACTCGCCGGCTTACTGATCGAAGCGGCCCTGTTCCGCACCGAGAGTCGCGGCGGCCACTTCCGCACCGATGCCCCAGCCAGCGCCCTGTTCTGGCAGCGACACACGCTGCAGCAGCGCGGCCAGAGGCCCCGAACCGCACCTGTTTCAAGCCGCTGATGTCCAGTCACTGATTTCCGGTCACTGAACTGAATCAAGCTGTGGGTT
>CAIZOZ010000125.1 GCA_903934745.1 uncultured cyanobacterium | reverse complement strand
TTGTCCAACGGCTCCGAGCCCTGGGGAAGCTCGAGATCCACGAAAAAGAGATATTCCCCCATCTCCCGCTTCGAAGGCCGTGATTCGATGCGGCTCATGTTCAGCCCCTCCCGGGCAAAGCAACCGAGCGCCTGCAGCAAGGCACCGGGCTGGTTCGAGTGCAGCGAAAAGGCCAGACTGGCCATCGGGCCCTCCTGGGAGCGGGGCCCATGGCGCAGCAACAGGAAACGGGTGCAGTTACCCGCCGCATCGTTGATCGGATAATCGAGCACCTGCAGCCCATGCTCCGCCGCCGCCTCCCGGGAGGCGATGGCGGCGCGGAAGCGGCTACCGCGCACCATCCGGGCCGCCTCGGCCGTGGAACTGGTGGGCAGCTGCAGGGCACTGGGCAGATGCTCCGCCAACCACTGACTGCACTGGGCCAGAGCCTGGGGATGGGAGAGCACCTCGCTGACCCCCTCCACCGGGCCGCTGCCCACTAGGGCATGGCGGATGGGCAGCACCAAAGCATGGGCCACGGCCAGATCACTGTGCTCCCAGAGCGCATCGAGGCAGGCGGTGACGCCCCCCTCCACCGAGTTCTCCACCGGCACGACGGCCGCCTCGCACTGACCGGAGGCCAGGGCCTGAATCACGGCGCGGATGCCCTGCTGAGGCACGTAGAGCACGTCTGTGAACTGCTCCAACTCCGCCAGCTTCCTGGCCGCCTGCTCGCCATAGGTGCCGACGGGACCGAGGAAGGCAAGACGCATGGCGAGAGCGAAGGGAATGTGGGCCGATAGGATCATGCCCTGCCGGCCAGCTGGCCATGCCCCTGGCGTTCAGCGCAAGTCAGCAGCTGACCCTGCCGATCGTCGATGAGAACGATCGTCTGGCCACTTATCTCAGCCAGGAAGACCGGGTGGTGAACGCCCTGCTGGATCCGCAGCAACTGGTGACCCTGGGCCCGGGCCACTACCGCTACAGCGTGACCCGGGTGCAGGTGTTTCAACTGCAGATCCAGCCGATCGTCGAACTGCGGGCTTGCCACCAGGACGATCGCCTTGAACTGGAAGCGCTCGACTGCCAGCTGGAGGGGCTGGGCCTGGTGGACGACTTCCAGCTGCGTCTGCATTCCTGGTTGCAGCCCTGCTCGATCGGATTGGAAGGGGAAGCCAGCCTGTCGGTGAGTGTCAGCCAGCCCTCCCTGCTGAAGCTGATCCCCGCCAAGGTGCTGGAAGCCACCGGCCGCTCCGTGCTGGCGGGCATCCTGCTCGGCATTCGCAACCGGGTGGGCCAGCAGCTCCTGGCCGACTTTCAAGACTGGAGCGGCGATTCTTAGCGGCCAGGAGCCGGCAGGATCGTGCCCAGGAAGCTGCGGCGATGCAGGGGGGTGGGTCCGAGCTGCAGCAGGGCCTGGCGATGCAGCGCTGTGCCATAGCCGACGTGACGTTCCAGTCCATACCCGGGAAACCGCAAAGCCAGCCGGCGGATCAAGGCATCCCGCTCCTCCTTGGCCAGCACACTGGCAGCGGCAATGGCGCCGCAGTGACGGTCACCGGCAATCAGGGTGACCTGCTCACCGGACCAGCCACGCAGCGGCAGCACCCCATCGACGATCAGTAGCGCGGGAGCAGCGGGCAGCCGCTGCAGCGCCCGCACCATCGCCGACTCGGTGGCACTACGGATGCCGAAGCGATCGATCTCCGCCGCACTGGCCTGACCGATGCCCCAGGCCATCGCCTGCTGGCGGATCAGGGGCACCAGGGCGGCGCGGCGGCGGGGTGAGAGCTTCTTGCTGTCGGTGAGACCGGCGGCGGCAAGACCGACGGCGGCCTCCGCCGTGAGCACGACGGCCGCCGCCAGGACGGGACCGAACAGACAACCCCGGCCCACCTCGTCGACACCGGCACAGTGGTGGGGCAGTTGACCAGCCCAGGGATCAACGGCGGCCGCCCCAGGCCTGGCCGCCAGCTTGCGCAGCACGGCCTTCAGTCGCTGGCGGAGGAACGGCGGCGGCGGCGGCGAGGCTCGCCGGCAACATCGAGCTCCTGGGCAGCGGCGGCAGTCTCGGGGACTGACACCACAGCCGCTGGCGCCTCGGCGCTGGCCGTGGCGGACGCTGCACTACGGCTGGAACCGCGCCGGCGCCGGGCCGGCAGCTCAACCGTGACCCCCTCCTCAGCCTCCAGGTTGCTGGGGAGCTCAAACGGCAACGGCGTGATCTCGACCACCGGCAGGCTGTCGCGGCCATCGGCCAAACCGTGATCGCCCCAAACATTGGCTACGGGGGCCTCGCTGCTGTCTTCGAACCTGTCCCCACTGTGATCGCCACGACCACTGTGATCGCCACGACCAGCGTGATCGCTGCGCCCACTGCCATCGCTACGCCCACTGGTGTCGGCGCGACCTTCGTTGTCGCTTCGCCCTTCGTTGTCGCTTCGCGCTTCGCTGCCGCCACGACCGCGACGACGACGGCGCGAACCAGCGGCGGCCAGCTGCTGGCGGGCCTCCTCCAGCACCGTTTCCGCATCAGTGCCAGGCCGGACGACCCGCACCAGCAGGTTGTCGCCGCTGGGCACCGGATCGAGCAGCAGGGCCGGATTGAGGCCGAGCCAGCCGTAGACCAGCTCTTGCTGCGGTTCCATCGGCACAGCCACCAGCTCGTGCTCGGTGCGCCGCAGCGAACTGTCAGAGCCCCGCTCGCCACGCTCCAGCCGCTCACCCCGATCCGCCGGGGCGAGCTCGAGACCTGGGGTTGCGATCACCTCGCCATAGCTTGTGGCTTCGGTCGACTCGGAACCGCGGCCACCACGGCCACCGCGGCGGCGGCGGCCAGAGCTCTCCGTGGCGGCGGCGGCGGCGATCGCGGTGGTTGCCGTGGCCGGAGCAAAGACTTCGGCCCGAGCCGACGTGGCCGTACGCACCAGGCCCGAGACCGTGGCCAGGGGCTGGAGGGTGTCACGGCCCGGCAGCACCGCCACATGACCGAGGCCCCCACAGCTGGGGCAGGCGCGGCCAAACAGTTCGTAGATGTTCTGACCCTGGCGCTTGCGGGTGAGTTCGACCAGGCCCAGTTCGGTGAGCTGGGCAATCTGGGGGCGCGCCGAATCGTGACGCACGGCCTGGGTGAAATGCTCCAGCAGTTGCAGCTGATCGCGGCGCGATTCCATATCGATGAAATCGATCACCACGACGCCGCCGATGTTGCGCAGCTTCAGCTGACGGGCAATCTCGACCGCCGCCTCGCAGTTGGTCCAGAGCACGGTTTCCCGGGCATTGGCGGAACGGGTGAAGGAGCCCGAGTTGACGTCAATGACGGTGAGCGCCTCAGTGGGCTCGATGATCACGTAACCGCCGGAAGGCAGCTCCACCCTGGGCTTGAGGGCGTCGCGGATGGCGGCGTTGACCTTGTAATGCTCAAGGATCTCGGTGGGCTCGTTGTGGGCCTCCACCTGCACGTTGACCTGATCAGCCGCCAGATAGGCCTTGACCCGAGCCACCGCATCGGCCGCATCGACCACCACCCGCACCAGTTCGGGGCTGTAGAAGTCGCGCAGGACGCGATGGATGAAGTCTTCGTCGCGGTTGAGCAGCACCGGTGGGCTGGCGGTTTCAGCCGCCTGCTGGATGGCCTCCCACTGGCGCAGCAATGATTCGAGATCATCAATCAGCAGATCTTCACTCACGTCCTCCGCTTCGGTGCGGATCAGCAGGCCGGCGCCGGGGGGCTTGATCAGCACACCCAGGGCCCGCAGCCGGTTGCGTTCGTTTTCGCCGTTGATGCGGCGGGAGATGTTGACCCCCTGGCCATGGGGCTGGAGCACCAGGAAGCGACCGGGCAGGGCCAGGTTGCCGGTGAGCCGCGGCCCCTTGCTGCCGGTGGGCTCCTTCATCACCTGGACGAGCACCTTCTGGCGGGGCTCGAGCAACTCGGTGATGCCGGCGCCACCTTTTTTCAGGCGCAGCGGACCGAGATCAGTGATGTGAATGAACCCGTTCTTTTCACTTTCGCCAATGTTGACGAAGGCGGCGTCGATGCCGGGGAGCACATTTTCGACGGTGCCGAGGTAGACGTCGCCGATCTGGTAGCGGCCCTGGGCCACCACCAGCTCATCGACACGCTCGTCGGTGAGCACTGCGGCAATGCGCAACTGCTCGGCGATGACGATCTGCTGGGGCATGGAGAAAGCTTGTTCGGCTCGGTGAGCCCTGCCTCTGGAGGCAGGAAGGATGGCCGCGGGAAGAGTCGCTGCAACCGGCCCGCCTGGCGGGATCAGAACCCGATGAGCGGGGGGACCGATCAGCGGGGAAGCCCGACGAACGGAGGAAGCAGCGGCTGCACACCCTGCTCGGACAGGGGAAGACGGTGGCGGAGACCGGCCGACCATCGATCCCCTCAAGGGATCGGGGCCATCAGGATCCGACGCGTGCGGTCAGCGATTGGGAGGAGCGGGAATCACCCGGACCCGGGTCAATGCAGAGGGGACCGAACGGAGAGTCGGTGAGAAGAGAAGCGCTTCCGGTGAGGAGCTCCTAGAAAGCAACCTTTTAGGGAAAACGTCTGGCCGGCGACCGATTAGGGGAGAGCCCCTCATTCAGGTCGTCCGTCTTGGGTGGAAGTTAGCACGGGCGTAGCTGCAGCAAACGCCGCTCGACGCGCCCCAGCTGCAGGGGGCTGGCCAGCCGCTCGGCCAGCCAGTGCTGCAGCTGCTCGGGCCTGAGGCTGCGGCCCTGAAGATCAATGGCGGCCTCGAGTTCCAAGCGGATGCGCTGTGCGGCTGGAACACCAGCCAGCCCTTCCTCCGCGGCGGCCGACACCGGCTCCAGCTGCAACAGGTAGGGACGACAGTCGCGCTGGCGCGGCCGCCCCTTCTTGTCGGTGTCGCTCCAGATCAGGGTTTCGGCCGCCAGCAGATCGGCCAGAGCCGCGTCCCAGGCCGGCGCTGAGGGCACGGGGGGAACCGCGCCTGCTGACGCTCCTGCCGACGCTCCAGCTGGCTGAAGCCAGAGATCGAAACGCCAGCGGGCCTTCAACAACTCCTGGGACAGGCTGGGACCGAACACCGGCACCGCCGCCACCGACAGCAGCGGCAATTCGGCCGGCAGCTGGGCCTGGAGCTGGCGCCGCACGACCTCCAGATCGAGCCGCTCCAACGGCGCGGTGAACTCCAGATCGAACCATTCACCGAGGCCCTCCACCCCCAGGGGCAACGACAAGGCCAGCTGCAGCCGCGGCAGCGGATGGAAGCCGCCGGTGAAGCTCACCGGCAGGCCGCTGCGGCGCAACGCCCGCTCCAGCAGGCGCACCGTATCGAGATGGCTGATCAGGGCCAGGGAGCCGGTCTTGGCGAAGCCGAAACGCAACCGGCTCACCCGCTCACTGGCCGGCGAGCGCGGCGGAATCGGCGGCGGCGGCGGCGGCGCTGGAATCACCACGTTGTGGCCCAGCTCGGGGCCGCAGACGCCGCAGCTGCTGCAGCCGGCAAAGGAACAGTCCTCCACCACCGTCGCCGCCAGGGCCCGCTGCAGATCCTCCGCCAGCCAGGTTTTGTCGACACCGGAATCGATGTGATCCCAGGGCAGGGGCTGGCGGCAAAAGGCGGCCAGATCATCGCCGCTGAGGGCCTCGGCGCTGCCCCAGCCCCCCATCTCCAGCTGGCGATAGCGGCCGCCCAGCCCCGCCGCCTCAATGGCGCCGGTCCAGGCGGTGTAGGTGCGCTCGGCGGATTCAAACCAGGCATCGAGGCCGGCGCCGGCCCGCCAGGCTGCCTCCAGCACCGGCGCCAGGCGCCGATCGCTGCGGCCGACGAAGTCCTCCACCGCCGACAGACGCACATCGGTGAAATTGACCTTGATCCCCCGCAGCTGGCGCAGGGCCCGGCGCAGCAGCTCCTGGCGCCGCTGGAACTCGGCCGTGCTGACGCTGTGCCACTGAAAGGGGGTGTGGGGCTTGGGCGTGAAGTTGCTGATCGTCAGGTTCAGCTCCAGCCGGCCCAGATCCCGGCAGCGCTCCTGCAGCGAGCGGCAGGTGTCGGCGATGCCGAGCACGTCGTCGTCGCCCTCGCCGGGCAGGCCGATCATGAAATAGAGCTTGATCTTGCGATAGCCGGTTTGCATCGCCGTGCGGATGCCGCGCAGCAATTCCTCGTCGCTGAGGCCCTTGTTGACGATGTCGCGCAGGCGCTGGGTGCCGGCTTCGGGGGCGAAGGTGAGCCCCGCCTTGCGGGTGCCGCCGAGGATATGGGCGATGTTGGCGTCGAAGCGATCGACCCGCTGGCTCGGCAGGGTGAGGGAGACGTTCTGGTCAGCGAGCCGGTTGCGCAGCTCCACCCCCACCGCCGGCAGCGACAGATAGTCGCTGCAACTCAGCGACAACAACGAGAAATCGGAGTAGCCGGTGCGGCGCATGCCCTCCTCCACCGCCTCAATCACCGCCTCGGGCTCCACATCGCGGGCGGGGCGGGTGAGCATGCCGGGCTGACAGAAGCGACAACCGCGGGTGCAGCCGCGGCGGATCTCGACGGTGAGGCGGTCGTGGACCGTTTCGATGTGGGGCACCAGCCCCATGGCGTAGTGGGGCATCGGCGTGGCGGTGCGCCGCTGGATGCGCATGGGCAACCCCGGCTCCAGGGGCTCCACCGTCACCCCATCGGCGGCCGGGCCGTAGAGCGAGGGCACGTAGACCCCAGGCACCAGAGCCAGATCCCGCAGGGTGTCCGAGCGGCTCAGACCGGCGGCGCGGGCCTCAGCCACCACCAGGCCGATCTCGGGCAGCAGCTCCTCGCCATCGCCGAGGGCGACGAAATCGAAGAAGGCCGCGAACGGTTCGGGATTGCTGGTGGCGGTGGGCCCGCCGGCAAAGATCAGCGGCGGGGCGGCCGGATCAGCCAAGGGCAGGTCGCCGCGAGCGGCAGCACGGATGGGGATGCCGGCCAGATCGAGCATCTCGAGGATGTTGCTGGCCCCGAGCTCGGAGCTGAGGCTGAAGCCGAGGATGTCGAAGGCGGCCAGGGGCCGGCGGCTCTCGACCGCAAACAGGGGCACACCCCGCTGACGTAGCCGAGCCGAGAGATCGGCCGCCGGCAGATAGGAACGATCGCAGAGCTGGCCGGGAACAGCGTTGAGAATCGAATAGAGAATGATGTGGCCGAGATTGCTGGCCCCCACCTCGTAGACCTCGGGGTAGGTGAGGGCCCAGCGCACGGCGGCGGTCCCCCAGGCCTGACCCCAGTCCCGCACCTCCACGCCCCGTTCATTGCCCAGGTAGCGGGCCGGCTTGAGGATGTCGGGGCCGATCAGGGCCTCGAAGTCAATGGGATCGCGGGACTGGATGGGTGCGAGGAGCACAGGGGCCGCGGCAGGTCAAGGCTCTGATCGTATGCAGGGCGGTGGGTCGCCATAGGACAATCCCGCCAGCACTTCCCGGCGGATGTCCCGCCCGTCTCTTCCATGGTCCAGGTCAACGGCAACTACCTCAAGCTCAAGGCGGGCTACCTGTTCCCGGAAATCGCCCGGCGCGTCAAGGTCTTCAGTGAAGCCAACCCCGAGGCCCCGATCATCCGCCTCGGCATCGGCGATGTCACCGAGCCCCTGCCGCAGGCCTGCCGCACCGCCATGAAGGTGGCCATCGATGAGATGGGCACCCACGCCGGCTTCCATGGCTATGGCCCCGAACAGGGCTATCTCTGGTTGCGCGAGGCGATCGCCCAGCACGATTTCCAGGCCCGCGGCTGCCAGGTGAGCGCCGAGGAGATCTTCATCTCCGATGGCTCCAAGTGCGACAGCAGCAACATCCTCGACATCCTCGGCCCCGACAACCGCATCGCCGTAACCGACCCGGTCTATCCGGTGTACGTGGACAGCAACGTGATGGCGGGCCGCACCGGCGAGGCCGATGACGCCGGCCGCTATGGCGGTCTCACCTACCTGCCGATCACCGCCGCTAACGGCTTCAGCGCCCAGATCCCTGACCACCCGGTGGATCTGATCTACCTCTGCTTCCCCAACAACCCCACCGGCGCCGTCGCCAGCCGCGAGCAACTGCAGGCCTGGGTGGACTACGCCCGCGCCCACGACGCCCTGATCCTGTTCGATGCCGCCTACGAGGCCTTCATCCAGGATCCGGAGCTGCCCCATTCCATCTATGAGATCGAAGGCGCCCGCGACTGTGCGATCGAGTTCCGCTCCTTCTCCAAGAACGCCGGCTTCACCGGCACCCGCTGCGCCCTCACCGTGGTGCCGCGGGGGCTGCTGGGCACAGCCGCCAATGGCGAAAAAGTGGAACTCTGGAGCCTCTGGAACCGGCGCCAGTGCACCAAGTTCAACGGCGTCAGCTACATCGTGCAGCGCGGCGCTGAGGCGGTGTACTCGCCCGAGGGCAAGAGCCAGGTTCAGGCGCTGATCCGCTTCTACATGGACAACGCCGCCATCATCCGCCGCGAGCTCAGCGCCGCCGGCCTCACCGTCTATGGCGGTGAGCAGGCCCCCTACGTGTGGCTGAAAACCCCTGAAGGGCTCGATTCCTGGGGCTTCTTCGACAAGCTGCTGAACCAGGCCCACGTGGTGGGCACCCCCGGCAGCGGCTTTGGCGCCGCCGGCGAGGGGTACTTCCGGCTCTCAGCCTTCAACAGCCGGGCCCGCGTCGAGGAGGCGATGGCACGGGTGCATGCTCTCTAGAGTTCCCAACCGTCATGTCACGGGAACGGCCATGAACCACCTGCCGCTCACCACCAGCACCACGATCGCCCCCCAGCTCCGGACGGCCAGCGCTGGTCGCTCGGCCTGGCGGGCCAGCGCAACGCCGGACCGTCCCGGCGGCACCACGGTGCTCGACAAGGAACAGCAGCGGGTACGCAAGCCCTCCCCTCGCTACAAGGTGCTGCTGCACAACGATCCGGTCAACGCGATGGAGTTCGTCGTCTCCACCCTGCGCCAGGTGGTGCCCTCCCTGAGTGAGCAGGACGCCATCGCCGTGATGCTGGAGGCCCACAACACCGGCGTCGGCCTGGTGATCGTCTGCGACATCGAACCGGCGGAGTTCTACAGCGAAACCCTCAAGGCCAAGGGCCTCACCAGCACGATCGAGCCGGAAAGCTGATGGCCACCGCCACCGGCCGCTCAGGCCAGCCGCGCCTCCACTGGTGGGGCACGCTGCTGTACGTGCCGCTGCTTTACGGGCTGGGCTGGCTGGCGGCCCGACCCTTGGGCCTGCTGTTCCCCAGCTGGCGCCCGGACCAGCTGGATCTGGCCGGCGCGGTGATCGCCCTGGGCCTGTTGCTGGCCACCCTGCCCTGGCGCCTGCGCCAGGCCTGGGATTGCCAAACCCCATGGCAGACGCTCGGCGTGGCCCTGCCGCCCGCCGCCGGTTCCAAGGCCTTCGTTCGCGGCCTGCTCAAGGCCCTGGCCCTGCTGGTGTTGGTGGTGGTGGTACTGCTGGTGTCCGGCCAGGCTCGCTGGCTGGGGCGCCTGGACCCGGGCG
>CAIZOZ010000124.1 GCA_903934745.1 uncultured cyanobacterium | reverse complement strand
GCTTTTCTCGAGGCCCCCGAGCTGGGCGCCCTGGCCCAGGCCGTGCCGCGGCCGGCTGCGGCCGTGGTGTCCAGCGATGAAAAGTTCATCACCTTTTTGAAGCTGCGGCTGGAGTTCGTCGCCCGCGGCCGTTTCGAAGCCCCCTCCGCCACCATCCCCTCCGCCCAGGCCAGCCTGGAGTGAGGGCCCGGGGAGGGAGTCCAGGCTGGCTGCAGCCCTGAACCCAGAGTCAGAGCCAGCATTTTCTTGACTTAACACCGCACCCGCCCGGCGGCTCAGAACAAGCCCAGAATCAGAACAAGCCCAGAAAACGCTTGCGTGCCGGCTGCGGGGAGTCCGAAGCCGGCGTCGGCGTGGTGGCGGTACGGCCAGCCGCGCCCTGGCCGCTGCCCCTGGCGTCCTGCTGATAGAGGGGCTTGTTATCGCCGATCGTCAGCAGCGCCTCCTTGTTCTTCCACCAGATCCAGTCGCGAATCGGCGGCGTGTTCTGCAGATCGGCGCGGCCCAGGCCCAGCCCCAGCTTGGCGGAGGCCTCCAGCAGCACATCGAGCATCGCCTCACCATCGCCACAGCGGGCGAGGGCTTCGTTGGTGCGTTTGGCGCCGTTGAGGGCCTTCAGCAAGAGATTGACGCGCTGTGTCACCGGCAGGGACTTCGGATCCACTCCCTCCATCGGCCCACCCAACAGTGGCGGCACCGTATCAGCGAAGGCCGGGCGCTGGGGGCGTTCGCTGGCGGGATTGGCTCAAGCTGAAAGCCTTGGCTTGAGATGACAGCCTTGGCTTGAGTTGACAGCCTTGGCTTGAGGTGGCTTCGCGATCCGCGCAAGCTGGCGCCTGATCCAGTCGGGACAAGATCCTGAGCCGAATCGATCAGCGTCGCTGATGGTGATCCGCAGACTGGGGGGCTGACAGATCACCCTGTAGCGGGCAACACTGGATTTAACGCATCCTTTTGATGACGCCCCCCCACGAGTCCGAGAAGCACCCTGTGTCGCACTGGGTCATCGGGGACGTCCATGGCTGCGCCGATGCCCTTGAGGCTCTGCTCGCACGGCTGCCACGCCACGATCGCCTCGTGTTCTGCGGCGATGTGATCAATCGCGGCCCCCGCATTGAAGCGGCCATGAGCCTTGTCTGGCAGCTGGTGGAGAGCGGTCGGGCGATCTGGCTGATGGGCAACCATGAGCGCACCCTGGTTCAACAATTACGTGCCGGCGACTGGCAGGCGCTCCAGTCCCTGGCGGGCTGCGACACCTACCGCCAACTGGGCGACCGGGGCTGTCGCCGCTGGCTGGAGCGGCTGGAGCAGCTGCCGCTGGCCTACTGGGGCCGGGGCTGGGTGGCCACCCATGCCGGCTTCGACCCGCTCACCTGGAGGCCCGACCCCACGGTGCGGATGGCCTTCTGGCAGGCCTACGACGGCCGCTTCGGCGACGTGATCGTCGGCCACACCCCTGGTCCCGGTGTGCGCCGTGTGAAGCAGATCGTGCTGATCGACACCGGTGCCTGCTACGGCGGCCAGCTCACGGCCTACTGCCCAGAAACCGGCGCCTTCCTCCAGGAGGACGGCGAACTCGAGGAGCTCAATCTCCAGGCCACCCTCCCCTGGCCCCAGCTGTCAGGAGCACGTCGATCTGGGCCCCTGCTTACTGGCCAACCACTGGCTGGTCCATGGCTGGCCGGCGAACGGCTCCCCCGGTACTGACGGCCCCATTCCCGCGGAGCGGTACGCCGTGCTGATCGTCTACCGCAGCAACCGGGCCGAGCTGCTGGCCCAGATCCTGGCCGCCCAGCTGAAGATCAGTCCGCCCGACCCCCTCGAAACGGTGCAGGTGGTGGTCAACACCTGGCCCACCAGTCGCTGGCTGGGGGAACAGCTGGCTCAGCACCTGGGCGGCATCGCCGCCAACCTGCGCTATCCCTTTCCGGGTGCCCACCTGCGCCAGCTGGTCGAGGCGGTGCTCCAACTCAGTCCAGAGGCCGGTGCGGACGCCGCCATGGCCAGCGGCTCGCCAGCGTTTTCGACCATCGATCCATGGCGGGCCAACGTGCTGGTGTGGCCGCTGCTGGAGCTGCTGCCCATGGTGGCGGCCGGAGCCAGTGGGGCGCCGCTGCGGCCCTGGTTGGATCGCTTCGCCGCGCAGGAGCGCCTGGAACGGGACGCCTGGCAGCTGGGCCGCGCCATCGCCGATGCCTTCGACGACTACGGCCTCTATCGCCCCGCCATGCTGCGGGCCTGGGCACGCGGGGAATCCATCGATGACGGCGGCCGGCCCCTGCCGCCGAGCCAGCACTGGCAAGCCGCGTTGTACCGCGCCCTGGCCGAGCGCCTGCACTGCGATCCCTTCGGCGTCAAGGTGGAAGCGGCGATCGAGCGCCTGCTGCGGCACCAGCAGGCACCCCAGGGGCTGGCACCGCAGCAGCTGCCGCAACGGGTGCGGCTGTTCGGCCTCAGCAGCATGGCGCCGGTTCAGGTGCGCCTGCTGCAAGCCCTCAGCGGCGTGATCGATGTGGAGATCTACCTGCTCACCCCCTGCGCCGATCTCTGGCAGCGCTGCATCGACCGCCGCCGCCAGCTGAGCGACAGCCTGGCCCTGGCCGAACCCTTCGGCATGGACTGGTTGCTGCAGGCGCCGGGGCTCGAGGCCCGCTTCGGTCGCCTGGGGGGGGAATTTCAGCAACTGCTGGAAGGCACCGGTGAAGCCCAGCTGGGCCGCTGGGAGGCCGAAGATTTATTCGTGGCCCCGGCCTCCGTGATCGCCAATCTCAGAGACCGTGACCCCGAGCCAACAGCCGGTACCCAGGATTCAACAGCCGTGGCCATTCCACCGCTGCTGCACCAGCTGCAGGCGCAACTGGCGGATCCGGACGTCGTACCGGCCCTGCGCCGCGCCCCAGGCGACAGCTCCCTGGAGTTCCACCCCTGTCCCGGGCCGCTGCGCCAGGTGCAGATCGTGCGCGATCGGCTGCTGCAGCTGCTGGCCGCCGATCCCAGCCTGCAACCCCGGGACATCCTGGTGATGACCCCCCAGGTGGATCGCTTCGCCCCCCTGGTCGCCTCGGTGTTCGGCGACATGGGCGCGACCGGCGTCGATCTGCCCTGGCGCCTCACCGACCGCAGCCAGCAGAGCAGCGCCGGCATCGGCCGGGCGCTGCTGCAGCTGCTGCGCCTGGCCGGCGGCCGGCTCAGTGCCTCGGAGCTGGAAAGCCTGCTGAGCTGCGGGCCCCTGCAGCAACACTTCGAGTTGAACGCCGCTGAAACGGCCCAGCTCACCGAGGCCCTGCAGCACGGCGGCTTCCGCTGGGGTCTCGATGGCCGCGATCGCCATGGCGATCCAACCCACAGCCTGCGCTGGAGTGTCGATCGTTTGCTGCTGGGGCTGGTGCTGCCGGAAACGGCCGGTCTGGCGCCGGGCCACACCGCTCCCGCCGCCAGCGGCAGCTCCCTGGATCTCACCGGTCGCTGGCTGCGACTGCTGGATCGCCTGCAGCACTGGTTGACCGTGTTGCGCCAGGGGGCCTTGGTGACGACCTGGTCCGGGCTGCTGGTGGAACTCCTGGCCGACCTGTTCGGCGATGGTGGCGAGGCCGCCTGGGAGCTGCCGCCGCTGCTCGCCGCCATCGACAGCTGGCAGCAGGCCGCAGCGACCTGTGCCCTGATCCTTGATGCCCAGGTGGTGGCCGATGGGCTCGATGAGGGCCTGAGTGTGGACAGCGGCCGTTTCGGCCATCGCAGCGGCGCCCTGACGATCAGCGCCCTTGAACCGATGCGGGCGATTCCGCATCGGGTGATCGTGCTGATGGGCCTCGATGCCGGCCCCTTCCCCCGCCAGAGCAGCCGCTCCGGCTTTCACCTGATGGAATCGCGGCGGCGGCTCGGCGATCCCGATCCCGCCGACCAGGATCGTTACGCCCTGATGGAGGCCCTGCTCTCGGCCCGCGACCACCTGCTGATCAGCTGGAGCTGCCGCGACGATCGCAGTGGCGATCGGCTCGAACCAGCCTCACCGGTACGCCAGTGGATGCAATGGCTGGATGGGCAGCTTGCCGGCGGCAGCGGCGCCCTGGTGGCCGCCCATGCCCCCAGCCCCCTGGAGCGCAGCAATTTTCTCGACACGCCGGAACGGCCTGCCCCCAGCTGCGATCGCCGCCTGCTGGCCGCGCGCCAACTGCTGGAAAGCGCACCACCGCCGCCGCCGGTCGCCCTGCTGCAGGGCCCGAGGCCCGAAACCCTGCCGCCGGAGGCGCCGGCCGACCCCCTGGAGGAGCTGAGTGCCTGGCTGAAGGCGCCGCAGAAGCACTGGCTGCGCAGCCTGGGATTGCGGCCGGGGGAATGGCAGGAACGGATCGAGGACCTCGATCCGCTGGCCCTGGCCGAACGCCAGCGCTCAGCGCTGTTGCGCGATCTACTAGAGGAGCTCGATGCCGACCCGGCGGCGGCCGACGGCCTGGGGCCCACCGAACCCAGCGACTGGCTGGAGCGCTACCGGGGCCAGGGCCGGCTGCCCGCCCTGGCGGGAGCCGAACTGGAGGCCGAGGGCCTGCAGCAGCGTTGGTCCAGCCTGCGCAGCAACCTGGAGGCCCTGGGGCCGCGCCATCAGCAACGGCTGGCTTGGGAGTCCTGGCAGGGGGCACCTCGCTGGCAGGGGGACTCGGTTGTGCTGGTGCATACGGCCAAGATCCGGCCGGCCCAGCGGCTGGAGCTGTGGCTGCAGTTGCTGCTCGCCGTGGTGGCCACCGCCGCGGGCGGCCGGCAACCGCTGCAGGGTGTGGTGATCGCCCGCGATGACAAGCGCAGGGATCAGTTCAGCCCCCAGCTCAAGCTCCGACCCCCGAGCCTCGACCAGGCCCAGAGCGAACTGGCGCGGCTCGCCGCCCTGCAGCAACAGTGGCGCTGTGCCTGCTGGCCGGTGCCACCGCTGAGTGGCTGGGCCTGGGTTGTGGCCGAATCGAAGCGAGCCGGCACGGGCTTTGAAGCCGCCCAGCGCCAGTGGGAAGGGGCCCCCAACCAGTGGGCGGAACGGCAACAGGACGAGATGGTGGTCTGCTTCGGCGCCGGCCTTGAGGCCAGCGATCTGATCGACACGGCGTTCGGGGCCAGGGCGCTGGAGCTCTGGCAACCGCTGCTGGCGAGGGAGCTGGGATGACGATCTTCGAACCCAACGACTTTCCCCTTGATCCGGGCGTGCGGCTGCTGGAAGCCAGCGCCGGCACGGGCAAGACCTTCGCCCTCGCCCACCTGGTGCTGCGCCTGATCAGCGAGGAGCAGCTGCCGATGCGACGGTTGCTGGTGGTCACCTTCACCGAAGCGGCCGCCGCCGAGTTGCGTGATCGCATCGGGCGGCGATTGCAGGAGGCCCTGCGCGCCCTTGAACAACTGGAGCCGGACAACCTCGACGCCGTGCTGGCGGACTGGCTGCAGCGCCGCGGCTCCGGCGACCACGATCCGCTGCGGGCCCGCTTGCTGCTGGCCCTCGAAGAGCTCGATGGCGCCGACATCACCACCATCCACGGCTTCTGTTACCGCAACCTCAGCCGCCATGCCCTGGAGGCCGGCCGCCCCCCCGATCCCGAGCTCGAAACCGACAGCGACACCACCCTGCAGCAGATTGCCCACGACTACTGGCAGCAGCAGGTGCTGCCCCTGCCCGTCTCGCTGCTGGGGGGGCTCGGCCAGAAACAGGTGGACCCGGAACGGGTGCGCCAGCTGGTGGCCAGCCTCGATGGCGATCCGGCCCTCGATCTGGAGCCGTTGCCTGCGGAGCTGAGCCTTGATCGTCCCCTGGCGGAGCAGTTGCCGGCCCTCTGGAGCAGCCGCTGGCAGCAGTTCCAGAGCCTGTGGCAGGCGCAAAGCCAGGCCCTGATCGAGGACTTCCAGGCCGCGGCCGCCCAGTGGCATGAGCTGGGGGCCAAGCCGAGCAAGGACTATCCGCGACGCTTCAGTAAGGACCGCCGCGCCCCGGTGGAGGCCCTGATCGCCAGCCTGGGTGCGGCAGGGGACTACCGGGCCGTGACCCGTGATCCGCTGCTGAATGGTCTGTTTCACCCCGGCAGCTTCTGCCAGGCGGCGCGCAAGGCCGAAGGGGACGATCGCCCCATCCGCCTGCCGCAGCCAGCGCTGCTGGAGGCGGTGGCGGCGCTGGTGGATGGGCCGGCAGAACTGGTGCTGCTCCATGCCGGCCACTGGGGCCGCCGGGAGCTGGGGCGCCGCCGCCGCCAGCAAGGTCGCATCGGCTTCTCCCAGCTGCTGGAAGATCTGGATCCCGGCGAAGACGGGCCTGCCGGGAACGACAAGACGACCGGCGCAGCCCTGACAGCCGGCGAAGCCGGTGGACCCGAAACCGCCAACCCGCTGCTGGAGCAGATCGGTCAGCGCTACGACGTGGCCCTGGTGGACGAGTTCCAGGACACCGATCCGATCCAGTGGCGCATCCTGCGGCGCTGTTTTGCCACCGGCCAGCACCGTCTGGTGATGGTGGGGGATCCCAAGCAGGCGATCTACCGCTTCCGCGGCGGCGATCTGGCCACCTATCTGGCGGCGAAGGCCACGGCTTCAACCTGCTACGAACTGAGCAGCAACTATCGCTCCAGCCCACCGCTGGTGGCGGCCTTCAACGGGCTGATGCAGGCGCCGGGCTTGCGCCGCTCCGGCCTGGCGGTGCCCGAGGTGAAGGCCAAAGCCCAGCGCAGCGGGCCGGAGGGCCCCGCCCTGGAGCTGCTCTGGCTGGGGGGCGAGCGAGAAGCGGGCCAGAAACCGATCGCCAAGGGGGCACTGGAGCGCCAGCTGGCCCCCTGGATCGCCGCCCTCACCGCCAACCTGATCGAAGCGGCGGCCGAGCTGGACGAAGGCGACAGCCAGCGCCCCCTGCGCCCCGACGACATCTGCCTGCTGGTGGGTGATCGCTATCAGGCCGAGACCCTGCGGGCCGCTCTGGAGCGCGAGGGGATCGCCAGTCGCCTGGTCAGCCGGGTGGATGTGCTGGCCAGTCCGGCCGCGACCGCACTGCAGCGCCTGCTCGATGCCCTGGTCGACCCGGCCGCTGGCAACCGCTTGCGACTGCTGGCCGCTTCGCCCCTGCTGGGCTGGAGTGCCCGACAGATCAGCGAGGCCGGCGCCCCGACCTGGAGCAGCCTGGCGGGCCGGCTGGAGATGCTCAGCCAGCGGGTGCCCGTGCAGGGACTGCTGGGGGTGCTGGCCGAACTGCTGGAAGCCAAGGTGCTGAGCCGCTTGTGGCGCCAGGGCCGGTTGCTGGCCGATCTGCAGCAGGTGGCGGCCCTGGTGCAGGAGCGACTCCACAGCGAGCAGCAGGGGCTGGCGGCCACGGCCGACTGGCTGCGGCGGCTGCGGCTCGACCCGGAGCGTTCGGTGCCGGAGGCGCATCTGGCCCACAGCGACCGGGAGCTGGGGGTGGTGTCGGTGGTGACGGTGCATGCCAGCAAGGGCCTGGAATACCCGGTGGTGATCTGCCCCTACCTGTGGCAAGGCCCGGGCGACGGGCGCCGGGGGGGACGGGCCCGACCGGTGCGCTGGCTGCCGCCCGGCCACAGCCGCCCCCGGCTCGACATCCGCCTCAACCACCAGTGGGGCCTGGGCTACGAGGCCGCCCGCCAGCATCGGCAGGCGGAGGAGCAGGAGCGCGAACGGCTGGCCTATGTGGCCGCCACCCGGGCCTGCCATCGGCTGGTGCTCGCCTGGGGGCCGGCGGCCGGCCACCACACCAATCCCCTGTTCCCCTGGCTGTTCGCCGCGGCCGAGCTGCCCAGCGCCGGCGACGATCCATACCCGCAGCACAGCGATGCCGACTGGCGCCAGCAGCTGGAGCAGGGTCTGGCGGCACGGGGGCTGGTGATCCGGCTGCTTGATCCACCACCGCCGCGCCTGAAGCCGCTGAAGCTGGCGGCGAACCCAGGGCCAGCACTGCGCTGTGGCCCGGTGCCCAGCTGGGGCTTCGATCAGATCTGGGGGCGCAGCAGCTACACCAGCTGGAGTCGGGGCGGCCATCCGAGCGGACCGGTGGCGATGCCGATCGATGCCGATCGGGATACGGAGGATCCGAGTCCGGAGCAGGCCCTGGCCGCCAGCAGTGCCGAAGCGACCCAGACCGGCGATGCCGGTGGCCCAGCCAGCTGGTCCGAGCAGGGCCCGCTGGCCGAGTTTCCGCGCGGCGCGGCACCGGGGGACTGCCTGCACCGCATCCTCGAGCGGCTCGATTTCAGCCAGCCCCTGGTCCAGGCAGCCAACCAGGTCGTGGTGGCGGCGGAGTTGCAGCGGGCCGGGCTGCGGCAGCAGCCCCTGGAGCCGGTGCTGGCGGGCCTGGAACAGTTGCGCCTCACCCCGTTCGGCGGGGAACTCAGCAAGCTGCGAATCGCCGATCTCGATGCCAGCGAACGGCTGCATGAGATGGGCTTCGATCTCACCCTCGGCGAGGTCCGGGCCGCCGACCTGGCGGCGGCCTTCAACACCCACCCCGGCGGCAGCGTCGCGGCGGACTACGCCCAACGCCTGGCCAGCCTGCCGATCCACAGCAGCGGCTTCCTCACCGGCTCGATCGACCTGATCTTCCAGGCCAGCGATGACTGGGGCGACCAACGCTGGTGGGTGGCGGACTGGAAGAGCAACTGGCTCGGCCGCCGCGACGAGGAAGGCCGACCCCAGGCCTGCGGGCCCTGCCACTACGGCCAGGCGGCGATGGCCGAGCTGATGGCGGCCAATCACTATGTGCTGCAAGCCCATCTCTATCTCGTGGCCCTGCACCGCTACCTGGGCTGGCGCTTGCCGGGCTACGACCCCGAGCGCCAGCTCGGCGGCTTTGCCTACGTGTTTCTGCGCGGTACCCCTGGAGCCGAGGGCGCCCGGGCCCTGCCGGGCGCGATTCCAGGGATGCTGGTGGATCGTCCGCCCCTCGGCCGGATCCTGGCCCTGGACGACGCCCTCGGGGGGAAAGAGCCATGAGCCCCGCCGCCGGCCAAGCGCCCAACTGGGCTCCCGCCCTGGCCGCAGCCCTGAGCGAAGCGTTGCCCCGCCTGCATGGCGTCGCACCGGATCCGTTGATCGGCGAGTTGATCGCGGCCCTCAGCGCCGCCCTGGCCCGGGGAGAGCTGGAGCTGGATCTGGCCGGCCCAGCACCGGAAGCGATCCAGCGCGAAGGCTGGCCCGAGGCCCACCGCCAGAGCCTGGCGCGTTCGCCCCTGGCGGCGGAACCGGATGGCCCCCTGGTGCTGGTGGCTGGCCAGCGGCTGCTGTGGCGCCGCTGGCAGCAGCAGCGCCAACGGGTGCTCACGACCCTGATCGCCCGCTGCCTGGGGCAGCCCACTGCCGCCCAGTTCCCAACGGCAGCGAGCGCCGCCGAGCTCGATCCGAGCCTGGATGAGCGCCAGCGGCAAGCGGTACGGGCCGTGGGGCGCCACGGGCTGGTGCTGCTGGAAGGCGGACCGGGTACGGGCAAGACCAGCACCGTGGCGGCGATGATCACGGCAGCCCAGGCCCGCCAGCCCGGCCTGCGCATCCATCTGGCGGCACCCACGGGCAAGGCGGCGGCCCGACTGCGCAGCGCCACCGGCGGCCAGCTGCCCTGCACCACGTTGCACCGACTGCTGGAAAGCCGCGGCGGCAGCTACGGCCGCCATCGCCACCACCTGCTGGAACTCGATCTGCTGGTGGTCGATGAAGTGTCGATGGTGGATCTGAGCCTGATGGAGGCGCTGCGTGAGGCGCTGCCGCCCTGCGCCCAGCTGCTGCTGGTGGGGGATCCGGCCCAGCTGCCGCCAATTGCCCCCGGGCCGGTGCTGCTTGAGCTCCAGCAGCAGCCCTGGCGACAACGCCTCGGCCAGGCGGCCATCACCCTCACCACCTCCTACCGCAACCGCGGCGCGATTGCCGCCGTGGCCACAGCGCTGCGGGCCAGCCTGGAGCAGGGAGCCACCAGCCAGCTGGAGGAGGGGGCCAGTCCGATCGCGACCATCCAGGCCGAACTGGCGGCCCTCGCCCCCGGCGACAACCTGCGCTGGATCGAAGCCCGTCCGCCGCTGCTGCCGCCGGAGCTGATCACGCCGCTGCGGCAGCATCAGCAGCAGCTGCGGCAGTTGGCCCAGGACTGTGATCCGGAGGATGGCGCCAGCCACGCCGCCCTGCTGGCGCTGCGGGACCAGCTGCTGGTGCTCACCCCAGTGCGGCAGGGACCCTGGGGACTGGAGGCCATCCACCGCAGCCTGCTCGGGGAGCAGCTGCGTCGCCCGCCGGTGGACTGGCCGGCGGGCACCCCGGTGCTCTGCACCCGCAACCTGCCGGAACTGGGACTGGCCAACGGCGATGTGGGCATCCTGATCGGCTCAGCCACGGATCGCAGTCAACGGCGCATCGTGTTCGGCAGCCCCGGGCTGGAGCTGGCCGCGATCCATCCGGCCCAGCTGGCCGGTGCCGCCGAGGCTGCCCTGGCCCTCACGGTGCACAAGGCCCAGGGCAGCGAGGCCCGGCAGGTGATCGTGCTGCTGCCGCCCGGTCGCAGTGATCAGCGCCTGCTTTACACCGCCCTGACCCGCGCCAGCGAGCAGGCGCTGTTGATCACGCCGCCGATCCGGTCGCTTCAAGGCCACCCAGGCGCGTCAGGCCACCGTCGGCACCAGCCGGCCCATCAGAACAAAGAAGCTGGCAGCACAGAACACAACGAGGCGCAACATGTCAACGAAAAGTGAAGGGGACAAGAGCCATCGTGGCGATCAGTCCATACTGCTTTCATCGGCAGGGAGATCCCTCCCCACCGTCCTTGCCAGAGCCCCTGCTCCAATAGTCTCCCCTGAAGGGAGCCCTTCTCATTCCACATCGGAATGACCTCCTGCATCGTAACAATCTCCCCGTTGATTTCGGTCAATTTGGCTGATTGAGGTGCCCCGGAGGTTCGCATAGGGCAACCACCTGGACACCCCGGCCCCAGGGCGCTCTGGTCAGACTTTTTCTTCGAGAACGGCGCTACTCTTCATCGCCAACGGGTCGCACGAACCCGGCCGTGATGTGGTGCATGCCAGCTGCCTTCGATTCCACCCCTGAGCCCCCAATAGTGGCAGCCCATGGCAGCATGGGCCCACGGACTGAACGGCCCTGGGGATGGTTTGAAACCCTGGCGACTGGCGAGGGCTATGGCGTTAAACGCCTGCTGATTCTTGCCGGCCGTCGCATCAGCCTGCAGCGCCACCTGCATCGCAGTGAGCACTGGATCATCGCCAGCGGCAGCGGCAGGATCGACTGTCAAGGCACCAGCCTCGACGTCAGCGCGGGCGACACCCTCTCCATCCCCGTCGGCAGCCTGCATCGCGCCGCAGCCGGCGACGAAGACCTGGAGATCATCGAGGTGCAGCGCGGTGCGCTGCTCAGCGAAGCGGACATCGAGCGTTTCGATGACGATTTCGGTCGGGTGGTAAAGTCTCATTTCAACCTTTGATCAAGGGCGAGGCAGCTCTGGAGAGGAGGTGAACCATCCGGCCATTTCTTCAGGACTGTCCGGCTCGCTCACCGACCAACGCTCTCCCTCCACCGGGTCGCTGCCGGCCTGCGTTGAAGGATTCACCAGGCCACTCTCACCTTGATCAAAAACACCGACGGTGTCGCCGACATGGGCGTCACCGAAACGAACACGGCCGTGCTCTTGAGCGACAACTCGCCCGAGCTTAGTCCTGTATTGCTCACTGCATCCGCTGCCGATCTCGCTGGCGTTCAGCCGGCAGACCATCCGTCGTTGGCGGCAGAGCTGCCCTCAAACGACTTCAGCCCTGCAGACCAGAACGCTGTAGACCAAAACTCGACCGACAGCGCAGTGGTTGGCGCTACGACCGCTGCGATCGACACCGAAAAGGCCAACCCCAACAGCAGCAGGATCAAAGCGACAGCAGCAGTGACCAATACCACCGAATCCAGCGAAGCAGCGAGCAGCGAAGCCGTCACGATCCGATCCAGCAGCGACGACGACCTCCATCACGAAGGCGCCATCAACAACGAGCAGCAAGTTCCAGCCATGAGCATCGAAACCACGGCCAACGCGTCGAGCCAGAGCGCTGCCAGCGTTGAACCCGAAACCGCTAACTCCGAAACCGTTAATCCCGAAGCCGCTATCCCCGAAACCGTTGCCCAGGAGAGCGGTTTCATCCACTTCGGCCTGCGCGACGATCTGCTCGAGGGCCTCAGCGCCATCGGCTTCCAGAACCCTTCCCCGATCCAGCTGGCGGCGATTCCAGAGCTGTTGCTCGGCCGCGATCTGGTCGGTCAGGCCCAGACGGGTACGGGCAAAACGGCGGCCTTCGGCCTGCCCTTGCTGCACCGGCTCGATCCGGAGCAACGCAAACCCCAGGTGCTGGTGCTCACCCCCACCCGGGAGTTGGCCATCCAGGTGGCTGAAGCGATCACCAGCTACGCCGCCCGCATGCCCCGGGTCAAAGTGCTGGCGATCTACGGCGGCTCCGATTTCCGCGATCAGATTCAGCATCTCAAGCGGGGCGTTCAGATCGTGGTGGGCACCCCGGGCCGGGTGATGGATCACATGCGCCAGGGCACCCTGGATCTGTCGGAACTGCGCAGCCTGGTGCTGGATGAAGCCGACGAAATGTTGCGCATGGGCTTCATCGATGACGTCGAATGGGTGCTCGAAAAGTTGCCGCCCCAACGTCAGGTGGTGCTGTTCTCCGCCACCATGCCCACGGAGATCCGCCGCCTCTCACACCGCTATCTCAAGGATCCGGCCGAGATCACCATCAAGACCAAAGGGGCCGATGGGCGCCGCATTCGCCAGCGCTATCTGCTCGTCAACGCCCCCCAGAAACTCGAAGCCCTGGAACGGGTGCTCGAAGCCGAGCGCAGCGAAGGGGTGATCATCTTTGCCCGCACCAAGGCTGTGACCCTCACGGTGGCCGATTCCAACGAAGCCCATGGCTACGACGTGGCTGTGATCAACTGCGATGTCCCCCAGGCTCAACGGGAACGCACGATTGAGCGGCTGCGGGATGGCCGGGTCGATGTGCTGGTGGCCACCGATGTCGCCGCCCGCGGCCTGGACGTGG
>CAIZOZ010000123.1 GCA_903934745.1 uncultured cyanobacterium | reverse complement strand
TTTCCCTTAGAATGACAAGCGGCCGAATGGTATTAACTGGTCCGAGTCCGGTTGCGCTACCACCAGTCAGGGCTTCGGATTCACTGAGGCTCAGCTCTTCAGCGTGAAAAGCCAGCAGTTGCTCGCTGCTACCGGTGAAGACTTCGGTGCTATGTGCGCTGCCGGTTGGCGATGCGTTGGTCATGGATGCAAGAGTTAAAGTTGAACCCTTATATTTTACCATGTTCTTCGCCTGATTGTGGCGCTTGAGGCCGGCGACAGCTCAGATCCGTTCTTCCAGCTCTTGTAGTCTGCCCCTATTGGCGGCCGTCAAACGCAGGCGCGGCCAGCCAATCCGAGCAGCAGCCGTAGGTTTCGGTCCAGCAGGAGTTCGGGTTTCTGCTCAGCCAGTAGCCGTTGACACAGCCAACGCAGCTGCCCGGTTTCCTCCATCGCCGTACAGCCGTTCGAGAAGCGCCGTTGGCCAGACGTCATCTCGCGGCGATGGGCGGCTACGACACAGTCGAGCACGGCATGGCCACCCTCGAGAGACAACAGCCGCGCCAATACGGGATAAACGAAACAATCAATCCCGGCGGCACTGATGGCCAGGGAATAGTAGGGGGCCGCAGCCATCAATAAATCCATGGCGATGAACGGCATCATGATCTCCACCCACAGCACCCGGCGATAAAGGAAGCCCTCCCGCTGGAACATGTGGCTGTGGTAGCATAGTCGATCCGTTGTCAGCGAGGGGCTGAACGTGAGCAAGCCCAGCCGCCGGCCGATGCGCAAGGCTTGATTGACCGCCACTATTGGCATCCAGGGTAGCCAGCAAAAAGGTGGTACTGAATCCATAGCCCATGCCAATTTCCAACGTGGCCGTCATCGCGGCGTTGCGGCAGCTGTCATGCAGAAATAATCCCCCCTCAACGGAGATCCTTGTTGACGCATCGATAGCGTAGCTCTTGCCATCGAGGCCTATCTGGGGTTGATTGGTATAGAGCGATTGCAGATCGCCTAGAAAAGGTTCGCCAAGTTGCGTCAATGCATCAACCATTGTCATCGGTCAACCTTGTACCAAGCTAAGTGTCCAGACTCCGGCTTGCCGTTTGATTTCACCATTTTAGTTCACTGTTTGAAGTTCACTGTTTTTACTTCACCGGTTTGCTTCAGGGCTTTGCCTCAGCAGTTTGTCTCAGCGGTTTGTCTCAGCATCTTGTCTCAGCAGTTTGCGGCACCGTTCCGGGCCACCTCTGCGTTCCAGGCCAGCCTGCCGCTCCTGGGGTTCAGAGGCCGACCGTTAGCCGGGCCTGGCGCAGCAGGAACCGCAGCACCGTTTCCTTGCGGGTGGTGATGTCCGCGCTGAGATCCATACCCTGTCGCAGTTGGCAGCTGCGACCACGGACCCGCAGCTGCTGCTGTGCCGGCACCAGCGTCACCTCATAGCCCCGGCCAGCAGTCGTCGCGTCCCCAGCCTGCTGGGGCGCGCGCACTGAATCGGGTGCAATTGAGACAACCTGGGCCCGCATTGTGCCGAAGTCTGGATAGGGGCAGGCACTGATGCGGAGATCAGCTCGCTGACCCTTTTGCACGGCGTCGATCTTCTCTCCCGGCACAATCACCTTGACTTCCAGGGCCCCATGGCTGGGGGCGATACGCATCAGTTCCTGGCCTGTCGCGACGATCTGCTGTGGATTGCGCAGACCCAGAGACAGCACCACCCCGGCCACCGGACTCCGCAGGGCGGTGCGTCCCAGCTCCCTGCCGACCTGGCCCAGCTCCGCTCTGGCGTCCGCCAGTTGCCGGCTCTGCTGGGCCAGTTCAGCGCGGCTGCGCATGGTTTGGGCATCGATAGCCTCCCGGGCCTTGGCCAGTTCCCGGCTGGCCACCTGGAACGATGCCAGCTTTTCATCGAGTTGGGAGCGGGAGGTCGCTCCGGAGGACACCAATTGTTGATAGCGGCGGTATTCGGACTCGGCGAGTTGTAAGGCCGCCTGGTTCTTGCCCACGTCCAGACGTGTTTCCCTGGCCTTGGAGCCGGCCTCAAGCCGCAGCGCCTCAGCCTGCCGGGTCAGGGCAACCTGGCTCTCCTTGAGCTGATTGCGGCGGCCCAGCAGATCAATTGGATCAAGTTCGGCCAGCAATTGACCCCTGCTCAACATCTGATCCGGTCGCACGGCGATGCGTTGCACCCGGCCGGAGAAGGGGGCATTGATCACCGTGGTTTCGCCCTGGGGCCTCAGGCTGCCCTGGCCCCGAACCACAACGCGGTACGGCCAGATCGCCATCAGCCCCACGCTGCCCAGGAAGCTGGCGACCATCAGCACACCTGCCCAGCGCAACAACGGGCTCAATGGGGGCAGGAAATCATCCAGAGTCACCTCCTGGATTGGGATGAGATCTCCAGCGGCAAATCCGAGCGGTCCCGCCGCTGCCTGCTCGCGAGCGGCCAGGGGCGCTGGCTTGGCGGCGGCAGATTCAGGGTCAAAGGGCAGGGCGGGGTCGGTCATGCGGCGGGCAGGTAAGGAACGAGATCGGCGACCTTGCCCATCTCCCCAGGCACTCCCTGGAAAGCCACGCGCCCGTTTCGCAGCAGCACCACCCAGTCGCAGCGACTGATCACGCTGGGGCGATGGCTCACCATCAAGGTGGTCCGCGAGGAGCGATGGGCCAGCAGTCGATCCAGCAGCCGTTGCTCCATCACCGGATCAAGGGCAGCAGTGGACTCGTCCAGCAGTAGCACCTCTGGATCACTCACCAGAGCGCGGGCGATCGCCAGGCGCTGCCTCTGGCCTCCGGAAAGATTGGCACCGAATTCTCCGAGCACGGTCTGGTAGCCATCCGGTAGGTCGCGAATGAAGTCATCGGCCATGGCGAGCTGACAGGCAGCCACCACGTCCTCAAAGTCCATGCCTGGATAGGCAAAACGGAAATTAGCCAGGATGGAGCGATTGAAGAATTCTGCCTCCTGGGGCACCAAGGCCACCTGCTGCCGCAGGCATTCCAACGACAGATCCCGGAGCCCGTAGGGGCCGTAATGGATGGTGCCGGCCTGGGGAAAGTAGAGGCCGGCAAGCATCTTCACCAGCGTGCTCTTGCCGCAGCCCGATTCTCCGATCAGCGCTGTACAACGCCCACCTGGAATCGTCAGGCAGAGATCGTCCATCAACTCCACCCTGCCAGGGTGGTGAAAGCTCACATGGTTGCAGCTCAACGCGCAACCGCGGGGCAGCAGCACCGCGGGCTTCTGGGCCGCACCGGCATCCTCAACATCAGCATCCAGCACCTCGGCGAGCCGACGAAACACCACCTGAGCAGTGATGAACTCGTCGGTGAAGCCGATCAAGGTTTCTAAAAATCCAAGCACATTGATGCTGAAACCGTTGAAGGCGAGCAGCTGGCCAATGCTCAGTTGGCCAGCGATAACGAAACTGCTGCCATACCAAAGCAGGCCCAGGGTGGTGAGGTTTGACAGCAGACTATTAGTGGTCGAGCTGAACAGTCCCAGCCGTTGCATGCGCCAGGAAAGATTGGAAATACGGCCGAAATTGCTCTGGTACTCCTCCCAGGCCTGGGGTAGAGCCTCCGTCGTCTTGAGCACGCGAGCACCGCGAACCGTTTCCACCAAAAACCCCTGGTTGTCGGCCGATTCGACGATCATGCGGCGTGTCATCTGCTGTAGGGACGGCACATACATCAGACCCACAACACTGGCCACGCCAAACGCCAGGAGTGAGGCGACGGTGAGCGCCTGGCTGTACTGCAGCATCACCATCAGCGAAATCACGGCGATGAACAGGGAGCTGGGCAGGCTGATCACCAATTGTCCCACAATCTGATTAATGCGAGAGACATCACCGATACGGCTCACCACCTCGCCGCTACGGTGACTATCGAACCAGGCAATCGGCAATCGCAGTAGCTTGTGTCCGTACTGCATCACAGTCGCCAGCAGCAGGCGCTGTGAGAAATGGCTCACCAGTTGTCCCTGGATGAGCTCCATCAGGGCCCGAAAGACAAAGAGCAGCAACATGCCCAGGCCCAGGCTGGCGAGCAGTTGACTATCCCTCCTCACCAAGACATCATCCGTGAGGAACTGCATTAGCAACGGCGTGGTGAGCGCCAGCAGGCCAATCACAGCGTTGATGGCCAGCACCTGAAGCACCAGCCCCCGATAGGGCAGCACCTGCTGCAGAAAGCGTCCAAAGGAATTGCGAGGCGCCTCCTGTTGCTTCTCCAGTCGCTCCTGGTCGGGCTGGAGCAACAGCATCACGCCGTTAGTCCAATTTTGGAGCAGTTGCTCCCGGCTGAGGAAGCGCACGCCCACGGCCGGATCAGCAATCACCCATTGGCGTCCACGGCGCCCATGCAGCACCACCCAGTGATTGCCATTCCAGTGGCAGATGGCCGGCAGGGGGATCGCCTCAAGTTGCTCGATCAGTTGGGCATTGGCCCGAACAGCGCGGGCCTGGAAGCCGAGGGCATCGGCTCCCCGCCGCAGACCCAGCAAAGTGGTGCCGTCCTGGCCGGTGCCCACCAGCTCGCGAATTCTTGAAAGTGGCAGTCGCTTGCCGTATTGGCGGGCCACCGTGGCCAGACAGGCCGCCCCGCAGTCTTCCTCGGAGTGCTGTTCGACGCAGGCGTAACGGGGCATCAAAACTGGAGAGTGGCTCCAAGCGTAGTGGTTTGCTTTCTCCCGCCCAACCCACGCCTGGTTTCTCTACTGTCCCGGTCGCTTGCTGCACCGTTACTCCGTCAGACGCAACCCCAACCATGGGAGGGATTTGGCCAGGTCAGCCTTTGCTCAACGGCAGGGACAAATCCGTGCTGCCTGGGCTGGATGGCCGAGCTGAGTTGGCGGCTTCGTTGTAGTCATTCCCGTTCAGACTGCTGCTGCGGATCTCCAGACTGGGTGGGATCCCTGGCTCGCACCGGCATCCAGGGCGGTGCGAAGGGCCTCCTCTTGATCGCCAGGGGCGCCGGTTCGTCTGCTTACCGCTGGCAGCGGTTGCGCCGCCAATCCGGGAGGGTGGACCGGAAGTTGGACCGTTGCTGCCGCAAACTCAGGTTCAAGCATCACCAATAAGCGCCCCAACAAAAAAGCCGCCTCTGGGAAGAAGCAGCTCTCTGACTGGGGTTCAAGGCTGGAACTGAATCGGAGCGACAGGATTTGAACCTGCGACCCCCACTACCCCAAAGTGGTGCGCTACCAAGCTGCGCTACGCCCCGGCGCCTTGAAGTTATCACAGCACCCTGGCCCCTTCAGGCCAGCCGTTTGAGCCGTTTCAGCAGCTTGCTCGTGAGCTGCTCCCGATTCAGTCGGGCGTAGCCAGGTAGGCCTTGTTGGTGGGCCAGCAGACGCAGCTGCGCCGTGCCCATCGCCGCCAGTCGCAGTTCGGGCAGACGCCGCCAGGCCCCCGAAGGGGCCGGCAGATTCGACCCCACCCGGCCATCGCGGAAGCCGAACAGGGCGCTGCCAGCCATCCATTCGGGCACCAGCACGAACAGCACCGCCAGAAAGCCATACAGCTCCACCAGCCCTCGAGGCAGGGGATGGAGCTGACGTGGTGGATGGCGATCTTCCCGCTGGTCCTGATCCTCCGGCGGATCCCGTTTCTCCGGTGGCTCGGTTGGCAGCAGCGCGTTGGTCATCAGAGCGTGGATCCGCCCTGCTGCAGCCCTGCAGGCCCTTGGCGCCACTGGAGCGGTTGCTGCTCCTGGGCTGGATGGAGCCTCACGGTCCAGAACACCAGGGCAAACACCAGGGCCACCGTGGCGATCAGAGCCACGATCACCACGCGATCAGATAAGGGGGTCATACGTCTTCGGTACGCAGGCAGAGGAGGCGTTGAGGCAGTTGCTCCAGGGTCAGTTCGTCTCCACGCAGGATCACCCGCAAGGCACCGTTCCCATAGATGAGCCCGGGGTTGTCGCTGGCTTCGCGGAACAGGATTGAACTGGAGCGTCCACTGATCAGGGAGGCCTGGGACTCATTGCGTTCCAACACCAGGGCGCCGTGATCAGGACAGACGAAACGCTCCTTGAGGTCGTAGTTTTCCCACCACGGCGATTGCATCGCCTTGACAGGGCTGACCAGAGCGGCCAGCAGCAAGCAGGAGGACAGAGCCAGGCGCGAGATCGGCGGGACCATGAAGAACGGCGCTAGGACTCAGCGCAGCAGGATCGGTGTGTTGTCACCGCGCAGGACGCAATGGGGCACGGACCAGTCGTAGGCCGTCCATACGGAGGCCGGTAAGCGGTAATCAGCCCCTGGGAAATCTTCCAGGCCATACCCCGTCGGCTGGGCGGAACAGTAGGGCCGGCTCCCCGGTTTGGCCAGGTACTGCTGGTGGTAGGCCTCGGCATAAAACAGCGGCATGTCGCTGGCGATCTCGGTGGTGATGGCACCGAATCCCTTGCTGGCCAGACAGGCGGCGTAGCTGAGGCGGCTCGCCTCGGCCAGCTGCAGCAGGCTCGGATCGTTGACGAAGATCGCCGAGCGGTACTGGCTGCCGCGATCGTTGCCCTGGCGATTGCCCTGGGTGGGGTCGTGGCATTCCCAGAACAGTTTCAACAGATCGCTGAAATGCAGACGCTCGCTGTCCCAGACCACCCGCACCACCTCAGCGTGGCCCGTACGGCCGCTGCAGACCTGGTCATAGCTGGGGTCCTGCACGGCGCCACCGGCGTAGCCCACGGCGGTGGTCACCACCCCGGGCAGGCGCCAGAACCCTTTCTCCGCCCCCCAGAAACAGCCGCAACCCAACAGGGCTTCCTGCTGTCCCGCGGCAGGCGCTGCCGTGATCTCGGTGCCGAGCACCGCATGGGTCACGCCCTGCAGTTGCGCGCCGATCGCCCCGGACGTGGGCGTAGCGGCTTTGGGGAACAGGCCGAACAAGGCAGGGACGGCGAAGATCTTCGATCTTAAGAAGTTCGCCGTTCGTCCGCGTCGGGCACCAGGGCGATGTGGTTGAGCAGGGTGGTGGTGAAGGCGAACAGCAGAAACGGCAAGGAGAGCACCAGGATCAGTCCCACCCCCACCAGGGCAAAGATCGGTTTGCTCGCCCCCATCAAGGCCAGGCCGGCGGCGAGGCTGACGAAGATCACCCCCATCCAGATCAGGATCTGGCCGTAGATGTCCCCGAAACTCAGGGTGCAGCGAAGGTTGAAGACCCTGTTGGAATCCATGGAAGTCGCGCGACCGGCCGGCATGACTCACGTAAGCCCCCCGAGCTGCACTTCGGGGTCAGGCCTCAACAACTGTTCAGATCAGTCGGGCTGAGCCCGATGGAGCCCTGCCTGGCTGATCAGGCCGGCCAGGTCCAGATTTGATTTTGATTTGGATTCGATCAGATCCAATCAGACCTGATCAGACCAGACCTGATCAGATCCCGTTCCCATTAGATCAAGCCAAAGCAAGCCGGCACACAACGCCGCGGGCCTGGTTTGAGGCAGGTTGGTGCCGCACGGGATAGCGAAAAAACAGCACGGCACCGCTCGGCGCGGCCTCCGGCGCGGCCGTCAACGCCAGCGCTCCTCTCGATTCCCGAGCTTGGCCAGGCCTTCAGGCCGCTTGCAGCCGTTCACTGGCCTGCTCCCGTTCCCAGAGGCGTCGGTAGGTGCCCACCTGTTCCACCAGCTCCAGATGGTGACCCTGTTGGACCAGCCGACCCTCCTCCAGCACCAGGATGCGATCACAGGCCGCCGCCGCCGAGAGTTGGTGGCTGATCATCAGCACCGTGCGCTGGCGCTGCTGGCGGATCGAGCGCAGGATTTCCGCTGCCGTGGTGTTGTCGACGCTGGCCAGGGCATCGTCGAGCACCAGCAGCGGCGCCTGCAGCAGCAGGGCCCGCCCCAGGGCGGTGCGCTGGCGTTGGCCGCCGCTGAGGGTGATGCCCCGCTCCCCCACCAGGGTGTCGTAGCCATCGGGGAAGCCCTTGATATCTCCCTCCAGGCGGGCCTGGCGGGCTGCTGTCTGCACCTGCTCCATGGCCGCATCCGGATCGCCATAGCG
>CAIZOZ010000122.1 GCA_903934745.1 uncultured cyanobacterium | reverse complement strand
GGTGCTTCGGCTCAAAAGCAGCTGAGGCCTGTGCGGCCTTGGCCTCAGCTGCAGGGTCGGAGTCCGTTGGGGCGGCATCGATCGCCACGGCCAGGAGCCGCCCCGTCAAGGCAAGCCCGACCGAGCCCAACCAAGCGGAACGAGCCCAATCGAATGAACCCAAGGCGAATTTCGGAGTGACCACGACCAGCCGTGGGTCGTCGTGGCCAACTTGCCTGCAGGCCAACTGGCCTTCAGGCCGCCTGAACTGGCCTTGGCTTTCGGGCCTTTTCGGGTCGATTCCGGCTGCTGTCCGGCGCTTTCCCTCGCCTACCTTCAACCCACCTCCCCGCCGGCCCTGTGGCGATCCCTGACCCTGTGGTGCCTACTACGCCCCCCGTCGCTGAGCCTGCGGCTTCGCCTGCTCCGGCGACGGACTTGGCACCCGCGTCAGCTGCCGCCGATCGGCTGATCCTGGCCCTTGATGGCATGGGGCCTGAGCAGGCCCTGGCCTTTGTTGCGGCCCTGCCGCAGCTGCACTGGGTGAAGGTGGGCCTGGAGCTGTTTGTGGCCGGGGGGCCGGTGCTGGTGCAGGGGCTGCGCCAGCGGGGCCTGCGGGTGTTTCTCGATCTCAAATTCCACGACATCCCCGCCACCATGGCCGGCGCCTGCCGCAGCGCCGCCCGCCTCGGGGCCGAGTTGATCACCGTGCATGGGGCGGCCGGCTCCGAGGCCCTGCGGGCCGCCCAGATCGGGGCCCTGGAGGGGGCTGCTGCCGCCGATCAGCCTGCCCCCACCCTGCTGGCGGTCACCGTGCTCACCAGCTGGGCGCCGGCCCGTTTTGCCGCCGAACTGGCGATCGAGGAGCCGTTGATGGCTTATGTGCCCCGCCTGGCCCAGCTGGCAGCGGCGGCCGGCATCGGTGGCGCTGTCTGCTCGCCGCTGGAGGTGGCGGCCTTGCGGGCGCTCCACCCCGCTCCTTATGTGTTGGTTACCCCGGGCATTCGGCCCGCCGGCTCCGAGCGGGGCGATCAGCAGCGGGTGATGACCCCAGCCGCCGCCATCGCTGCCGGTGCCAGTCGCCTGGTGATCGGCCGGCCGATCACGGCGGCCGCTGATCCGGCTGCAGCCTTTGCCGCCTGCTGCCAGGAGCTGGGCTGATCCCGGCTACCGCTGGCCAGCTGCCCCTGGCTGGCGCCGGGAGCGGTGCTGCAGGCTCTATAAGCAGCTGAGCTGTTGATTGCCTTCGATGCCCAGCCCCGATCGCCTCCGCCGGCCGGTGGCTGCCCTGGTCTCCATCGCCCGTCGGGCCCCTGGCCTCCGCCTCGCCCTTGGCTCCAGCCTCGCCGCTGTTCCCCTGCTGCTGGCGGGGGCGGCCGCTGCCGCTGAGGCCATCCCCGCTGACCCCATGGCTTCTTCAGCCACTCCTTCGTCAGCCACTCCTTCGCCAGTCACTGCTGGGCCAGTCACTGCTTCACCAGCCATCGGCGCGCCTGCCGCCGTCGCCCTCGATGACCGCCGCGGCCCCTATCTGCGCCTCGGCGCTGGGCTCGATTGGTCTGCTCCCAGCAGCTTCCGCGACCAGGACTGCAGCAGCACCAGCCCGCCGGCCCTGTTCGGTTGCGGTGCCGGCCAGAACGGCCGCTCGCTGCAGGCGGCGGGCTCCTTCTCCCAGACGCCGGTGCTGGATGGCGCCCTCGGCTATCGCTTCACCCCCTGGCTGCGGGCCGAGGCGCTGCTGAGCTGGCGGCCCCAGCTGGCCTTCAACGGCCAGAGCAACTTTCTGGGGGCCGGATCCTCCCAGCCGGTGAGCGGCGCGGTGGAGTCGCTGGCGGCCTTCGCCGTCGCCTATGTGGATCTGCCCCGCATCGCCGGGGTGCGGCCCTTCCTTGGGGCCGGAGTCGGCGGCGCCCGCAACCAGCTGGATGGAGTCACCTATCGCTTCCCCTCGATTGCCGCCAACGCCACCACCACCAGCGCCGGTGGCAGCAGCAGTGGCTTCGCCTATCTGCTCACCGCCGGTGTGGCGGTACCCCTGAGTGAGCGGCTCAGTCTTGATCTGGCCTACCGCTTCAGCGATCTCGGCCAGGTGCGCAGTCGCAGCGGCTCGGCCACCATCGTGCGGCCCCGCGGCACCCGCAGCCTCACGATCGCCGGCACCGAGGCCGATCTCCAGACCCAGGGTCTGCAGGTGAGCCTGCGTTACGCCTTCTGATGACTCTCCCAAGCTCGGCCCTCCCGGCCTCGCCCCGCCCCACCTCGTCCCGCACCGCCACGCCACTCAACTCCGCATGTTTCTGATCCACACCCCCGTGGGCCAGGCGCCGATGTTGGCGGCGGCGGTGGTCAGCGCCTGTCGCCTCTGCGGCGGCTGGGCCGATCCGCTGCAGCCCCGGTTGCTGCGCGTGTTGTTCAGCCAGCTGCTGGGCTGGTCCGGGGATCCGGAGGCCCAACCCCCGATCACGCCTGCGGCGGTGGCCCTGGCGCTGCCCCAGCCCGCCCAGCGCCGCGAACTGATCGAGTTGATGGTGGCGCTGGAGATGGTCTGCCGGCCGATCCCGCTGGCGTTGCAGGCTTCAGTGCAGCGCTGGGCTGAGGCCCTGCAGGTGGATGGGAGCTCGCTGCGGTTGGCACGCGATCTAGTGGGGCACTCCCAGGCCCTGGCCACGGCCGATTTCTATCGGCTCTGCTGGATCGGCGACGGGGAGCGGGACGACCCGCGGCTGCCGGCGCTGCTGCGGCGCTTCGGGCTGCGGGCCTTTGCGCTCACAGTTGAGCCCGATGCCGCCGTGAGCGCGCGCTGGCGTGCCCTGGGCCGCTGCACGGAGGGCAGTCTCGGTGGTGCCATGGCCCGTTTTTATCTCGAGCGGGGCTTTCGCCTGCCGGGGGAAGTGGGCGGTGGCAATGAAGCCCTGGCCCACCACGACTGGGTCCATGTCGTGGCCGGTTATGACACCACGCCGATCGGTGAGCTGGAGGTGACGGCCTTCATGGCCGCCGCCAGCCGCTCCCCCGGGGCGATGCTCGGTTTTCTGGGGGCGGTGAGCATCTACGAAACCGGCCTGCTGCACAGCGTGGTGGTCGGCCCGGACTACGCCCACACCCTCTCGGCCCCGGG
>CAIZOZ010000121.1 GCA_903934745.1 uncultured cyanobacterium | reverse complement strand
GGCCAGATCCAGCGGGAAGTTGTGAGCATTGCGCTCGTGCATCACTTCGATGCCGAGGTTGGCGCGGTTGATCAGATCGGCCCAGGTGTTCACCACCCGGCCCTGGGAATCCAGAATCGACTGGTTGAAGTTGAAGCCATTGAGGTTGAAGGCCATGGTGCTGATGCCCATGGAGGTGAACCAGATGCCCACCACGGGCCAGCCAGCCAGCAAGAAGTGCAGGCTGCGGCTGTTGTTGAAGGAGGCGTATTGGAAGATCAGGCGACCGAAGTAACCGTGGGCGGCCACGATGTTGTAGGTCTCCTCTTCCTGGCCGAACTTGTAGCCGTAGTTCAGGGACTCGGTCTCCGTGGTTTCACGCACCAGCGAACTGGTCACCAGGGAGCCATGCATGGCGGAGAACAGGCTGCCACCGAAGACACCGGCCACCCCCAGCATGTGGAAGGGGTGCATCAGGATGTTGTGCTCGGCCTGGAACACCAGCATGAAGTTGAAGGTGCCGGAGATGCCGAGCGGCATGCCATCGGAGAACGAACCCTGACCAAACGGATAGATCAGGAAGACAGCGAAGGCGGCCGATAGCGGTGCGCTGTAGGCAACGCAGATCCAGGGGCGCATGCCGAGCCGGTAGGAGAGCTCCCATTGGCGGCCCATGTAGGCGGAGATGCCGATCAGGAAGTGGAACACCACCAATTGATAGGGGCCACCGTTGTAGAGCCACTCATCAAGGCTGGCGGCTTCCCAGATCGGGTAGAAGTGCAGGCCGATGGCGTTGCTGGAGGGAACCACCGCGCCGGAGATGATGTTGTTGCCGTAGAGCAGGCTGCCGGCCACGGGCTCACGGATGCCGTCGATATCGACGGGGGGGGCGGCGATGAAGGCCACAACGAAGCAAATGGTGGCCGCCAAGAGGCAGGGGATCATCAGCACACCGAACCAACCGATATAAATACGGTTGTTGGTGGATGAGACCCACTGGCAGAAGCTTTCCCAGCTTCCGGTGCGGCCGCTGCGAATGGCAGTGGTCATGGCAAAAGAGCGAGGGTGTGGACTGGATGGAGTCCCATGGCGAATCATTCACCAAGGATTTTTTGATGCTATGGCGGAATCTTGACGCCGCTCGTTTCCTTCAAAGGTGCACGAGAATCGTCAGATTCATTCATGAAGTTATTTGAAGTTATGCGGGGCCCGATTGGGCTCAGGCCGGCGCAGATGGGCTCAGGCCGCCGCAGGCTGTTGCTGTAGCCACAGCCGGCCCTGGTTGACAAAGCCACTCCAGTTGAGCTTTTCGCTCTCGGCCGCCTCGGCCACCAGCACCGCGGCCCGCCGGCGGATCAGCTCCAGATCGGGTTCACTCACCCCGCAGGACTGGGCCAGTACATCGGCCATGGCCCGGCCCACCACCCGGGTCAGGTAGGCCGCGCTCAGGGCCTGCACCGCCCCCGCCACCAGCCAGGTGGCGCCATGCAGCTTCAGCACCGCCAGCAGCGCCTGGCTGCTCCACTCCACCAGCCCCTGGGCCAGGGCGGCGCGGCCCAGTTCGGTGGCGGCGGCGCGCAGTTGCTCCAGGCTCCAGGGGCAGTCCCAGAGGCGGGCCATCTCCTGCAGCATCAGGCCATTGGCGATCGCCAGCACCACCAGATCAACGCTGGGCAGCGGTGAAGCAAAAACACCGGCCGCCACGATCCATTGGGTTCGCTGCTGCAGGCCCTGCCACTCGCGCCGCCGCAACAGCTCCAGATCAGCCTGCCAGCGGCCATGCAGGTGCTCAAAACTGCGCAGCGCCGTGGTGTTGCGCAGCTGCTGGCCGCGCCGCGCCAGCCACAGGGCCAGCGGCTCCAGGGCCAAGGCCAGGGCCTGTTCGCTGCCATCCCACAGCAGCACCCGGTCGGGATCAAGCGCGGACCACTGGCTGGCCAGCTCCTCTACCAGCCCGACACGATCCGGCGGCAGCGGTGCCTGGATCAGCAACCAGATCGGTTGGCTGTGACCAGCTGACTGACGGTTGGCTTGGGATTGCAGCCAGAGCAGATCGGCGGCACTGAGGGGCAGATGCAGATGAAACAGCAGGCCATCGGCCTGCTCCAGGGCCAGCGGCCAGCGCCAATCGGCGCTTTTGCTGGGCAGCGGCTCCCCCCAGTGCAGGCGTAGATGACGTTTGCCGCGCAGGGCCTCGGCAAAGCGGGGCTGCAGCTCCGCAGCTGGCAGACGACAGCCCGCCAGGGCAACGGCCAGCTCCTGGCGAGCCAGGTTGGTGCTGAGGGTTTCCAGCTCCTGGCGCCGCTGCTGTTGGTCGCTGCCGCCCGTCTGATCGAGGCGCTCGAACTGGCCAATCACCGCATCACAGCGGCTGATCCAGCCCTCCAGGTCCAGCGGCAGCTGTGGCGTCACGGGGCGCCGTCGCCGTGACAGCAGCCACCAGCCCCCGGCCAGGGCACCGATTCCCAGTAGCGATCCCCCCTCGAGATGCAGCAGCTGGATTAGGCCGTCACCGGCCAGCAGGGCCACACCCCCCAGCACGATCGGGCGGCGCCAGAGCGGCGTGGTTACGGCGGTGGCCTCGGCCTGAAGGGCCACGGGGCCAAGACTGGAATCCGAGCGGGTCACGGGGGGCGCCGGGGGCTGTGCCTGTTTAGCCCAGCTGAGGGGAGCAGCACCAACCCGTGGCTACGGGCGACACCGACCGCCATCGCCCCAGCCCCATAGCCTGAGCTGGCGTACGGCGTCATGTTCGGAGGCTCAAGGCTTGATGGTGGATGCCCTGATGTGCCTTCGACCTCGCCAGCGGGAGGAGTTGCAACGTTGTCTGGTCCAGCAGCAACAGGAGCCGCGCTGGCATGGCGGACTGCCGGTGCTGCTGCTCGATCGCTGCTGGTTGCGCCTTGAGTGTGTACGCATCGATCAGCTGGCCTACCGGCTTCCCCCCGATAGCAGTCGTGATGCCCCCGAACTGGGACGCTATCGCGAGCTCTTGGCGGCAGGCCTGCAGGGATGGCAGGCCCAGCAACAGTGTTGGCACGAGTTCGGCAGCGACGCCTGTCGCGAGGCGCTGCAGCGGTTCTGGAGGGCTCAGGAGCGCGGCAACCAGGGCTGGACCCTGGAGCGCTACCTCGCTCTGATTCAGGAATATCGCCTGCGCTTTCAGGGCGAGGGATACCGCCCCCTGCCGCTGCTGGTGCTGGCCCGAACGGCGATCCCGGCGGCCAGCCAGCACGGTCTGCACTGGCTTCACGCCGAAGGAGATCCGGCCCGTCGCTCGATGCGGCACACTTGCGCCTGAATGCGTGCTGCAGGCATGGCTGACGACACCAACACTCCCCAGACCAACGCTGGTTCCGAGGAATCGGGACGCGGTCGTCGGGAGGGAGGTTCGCGCGAGGGCGGGCACCGGGAAGGCGGACAGCGCCAAGGGGGGCAATCCCAGGGAGGCCAGCGCGATACCGGTGGTTTTCGCATCCGCCTGAGCGACAACGAATTGCAGGCTGCCAAGGCCCTGCAAGAAGCCTTTGGACTGCGCTCCACCGTGGCCGTGCTCGGCTTTGCGCTGCGCACCTTGGCCCAGCAGCTGGAAGCGGGTCAGCTGCAGGAGCTGGTGGCCCAGCAGCGCGCCCAGGTTGACCAACGCCCTCCGGCCTCCCGTGGTGGTGGCGCCGGCGCCGGCGGTGGCAGCGGTAGTGGCAGTGGCGATCGGGAAGGCCGTCGCAGCGAGGGACGCGGCCAGGCTGGCGGCGGTGGCCGCAGCCAGCGCACTGATCCTTTCGCCCGGCCCAGTCGCCCGGCACCGGCCAGCGCTGAGCCGCCAGCGGCAGATCTTGAAGCCTCTGAACCAGCTGGAATTGAATCAACTGGAACCGAGCCGGCCGACACGGCACTGGCGGGAGCAGAAGCGTCAGGCGCTGAAGCCAGCTTGCCTGAGGGTGACAGCCCAACCCTGTCCGAGCAGGAGTCGGCGGCCCCGGATCAGGTTGCTGCCAGCAGCGCCTCGGCCAGCCCGGAGGCAGAAGCCGCCGCGCTGAGCTCCGGCGACGCCTGAACCAAACAGCCACGATGCCAGTGCCCGTTGCCAGCGCCATCACTGCCGGTGAGGCCAGACCAACAGAGCGGCCGCGGGTGCTCTCGGGCGTCCAACCCACCGGCGCCCTTCATCTCGGCAACTGGCTCGGCGCCATTCGCAATTGGGTCGCTCTGCAGAGCGACCACGACACCTTTTTTTGTGTCGTGGATCTGCATGCGATCACGGTGCCCCATGAACCGGCGCGGCTGGCGGAGGACACGCTCAGCACCGCCGCCTTGTATCTGGCCTGTGGCATTGATCCGCAGCAGTCGACGATCTTCATCCAGAGCCAGGTCAGCGCCCACGCCGAACTCTGCTGGCTGCTGAACTGCGTCACGCCGTTGAACTGGCTGGAGCGCATGATTCAGTTCAAGGAGAAAGCGCTGAAACAGGGGGCTGACGTGTCCGCTGGTCTGCTCGACTACCCGGTGCTGATGGCGGCCGACATCCTGCTCTACGACGCCGATCGGGTGCCGGTGGGCGAAGACCAGAAACAGCATCTGGAATTGGCCCGCGACATCGCCCAGCAGCGCATCAATGCCCGCTTCGGCACCAGGGGCAGCGATGGTGAATTGATTCCGATTCTGAAGGTTCCCCAGCCCCTGATTCTCACCGAAGGAGCCCGGGTGATGAGTCTCACCGATGGCCGCAGCAAGATGAGCAAAAGCGATCCGAATGAGGGATCGCGCCTCAACCTGCTCGATTCAGCCGAGCTGATCACACGCAAGATCAAGCGGGCCAAGACCGATCCGCAGATGGGTCTGGAGTTCGGCAATCCGGAGCGACCGGAGGCGGACAACCTGCTGGGGCTCTACGCGCTGCTGGCTGGCCGCAGCCGCGCCGCTGCAGCCAGCGAATGTGGCTCCATGGGCTGGGGCAGCTTCAAACCCCTGCTGGCTGAGGCCGCCGTAGCCGCCCTTACCCCGCTGCAGGAGCGCTACCGCGAGCTGCGCGACGATCCCCGCTATCTGGGCGAAGTGCTGGCCCAGGGTCGGCAACGGGCCAGTGCCGTGGCCGCTGCCACCTTGAACCGGGTGCGTCAGGCCCTCGGTTTCCTGGCCAGCACCTGAGCTCGATGCCTCCGGTTCAGGGTTCGCGGTAGACCACCCGGCCGCGTTCATCGTTGCCCACATCCAGCAGCTGGCCGTGGAGCAACCGCTCGATCTCGGCGGACACCACGGCGCTGTCCGCCTCGCGCGGCAGCTTCAGCTCCAGCAGGGCGTCGTTGATGGTGAAGCCGCGGCGCCCCGAACGGCGCGCCAGCTGCAGCAACTGGAGCTCCAGCGGTGGCAAGGCGGCAGATTCCGCTGTGTTCAGGGCCTCTTGCAGCAGCAGGGGCTGGTTGGCCCGCTGCACCAGATCTGGGATCAGCAGCAGATCCAGCAACTGGCCCACAAAGCAGAGGCCAAAGGTGAGCAGCCAGACCGTGCCACTGATCGGCCGTCGGTTGTAGAAGCGCTGCAGGCCGCACACCCCCACCAGGGAGCCACACCAGAGCAGGTAGCTCACGGCGACGCTGCGGCGTTCGGCTCCAGCCATCAGGGCGGGCAGGAAGGAGGGAGAAGGACGAAGGGTCACCGCAGCCGATTGGGGCCGGTTTCACCGTAGGGCCCTCCTCCGCAGGCAGGCTGCCATCAAGGCCGCCTCGGCCATAGCCACAGGGGCCGCCGTGGCTCGCCGCCACCCGGCTTCTGCCCGAACCGACTCCGTAGGATCCAGTGCTGATCAAAGCCCCCGTGATTCCGTGACCAGCGCCCCGATTGCCGTAGGTCCCCAGGCGGCAGCGAACGAGAGCGGCACGGCGATGATCCAGCTGCCCAAAACCAGCGAAAGCCCCGCCTTGCTGCGCATCCGCCATTCGATGAGCCATGTGCTGGCCATGGCGGTCCAGCGGTTGTTCCCCCAGGCCCAGGTCACGATCGGCCCCTGGACCGAGAACGGCTTTTATTACGACTTCGACAACCCCGAGCCCTTCACCGAGGCCGATCTCAAGGCGATCCGTAAGGAGATGCTGAAGATCATCGGCGCCCGCCTGCCGCTGGAGCGGCTCGAGGTGAGCCGCGAGGAGGCCGAACGCCGCATCAGCCAGCAGAACGAGCCCTACAAACTGGAAATCCTGGCGGGCCTGCAGGAGCCGATCACGCTCTACACCCTCGGCGAGGACTGGTGGGATCTCTGCGCCGGTCCCCATGTGGCCAACACCAGTGAGCTCAATCCCAAGGCCTTTGCCCTGGAAAGCGTGGCCGGCGCCTACTGGCGCGGCGACGAGAAGCGGGCCCAGCTGCAACGCATCTATGGCACGGCCTGGGAAACGGCCGAGCAACTGGCCGAATACCAGCGCCGCAAGCAGGAGGCACTGCGCCGTGACCATCGCCGCCTGGGCACCGACCTGGAGCTGTTCTCGATCGAAGATGAAGCCGGCGCCGGCCTGGTGTTCTGGCATCCCCGCGGCGCCCGCATGCGCCTGCTGATCGAGGATTTCTGGCGCCAGGCCCACTTCGATGACGGCTACGAGCTGCTCTATACCCCCCATGTCGCCGACATCGAGTTATGGCGCACTTCGGGCCATCTCGACTTCTACGCCGAGAGCATGTTCGCGCCGATGCAGGTGGACGAGCGCCAGTACCAGCTCAAGCCGATGAACTGCCCCTTCCATGTGCTCACCTATGCCAGCCGGCTGCGCTCTTACCGCGAACTGCCGATCCGCTGGGCTGAACTCGGCACCGTTTACCGCTACGAACGTCCCGGCGTGATGCATGGGCTGATGCGGGTGCGCGGCTTCACCCAGGACGATGCCCATGTGTTCTGCCTGCCGGAGCAGATCGGCGCTGAAATCCTGCGGGTGCTCAATCTCACCGAACGCATCCTCAGCACCTTTGACTTCCGCCACTACGAGATCAATCTGTCCACCCGGCCGGAAAAATCGATCGGCGACGATGCCGTCTGGGATCTGGCCACCCGCGGCCTGATCGAGGCCCTTGAGCGCAAGGGCTGGCCCTACAAGGTGGATGAAGGGGGTGGCGCCTTCTATGGCCCCAAGATCGATCTCAAGATTGAAGATGCGATCGGCCGCCTCTGGCAGTGCTCCACGATCCAGCTCGACTTCAACCTGCCGGAACGCTTCAACCTCGACTATGTGGCGGCCGATGGCAGTCGTCAGCGTCCGATCATGATTCACCGGGCCATCTTTGGCTCGCTGGAACGTTTCTTCGGCATCATGACCGAAAACTATGCCGGTGATTTCCCGTTCTGGTTGGCGCCGGAGCAGATTCGTTTGCTGCCGGTCACCGATGAGGTGTTGCCCTATGCCGAATCCCTACAGCAACAGCTGGTGCAGCAGGGGGTGCGGGCCACGATTGATCGCAGCGGTGATCGACTTGGCAAATTGATTCGCAACGGCGAACAGATGAAGATTCCAGTGCTGGGTGTGATCGGCGCCAAGGAAGCTGAAACCGGAGCGATCAGCCTGCGCAGCCGCCGCGATGGCGATCTCGGTGCCCTTTCCCTGGCCACCCTGGTCGCCCGGGCTGTCCAGGCCAACCAGCAGCGCCTGGCGGGCCTGGCCGCTTGCTGATCGGGCTTGCGCCTTGATCAACCCCATCCCCGTTCCGATTGCCCTGCGGCCATGACCACCTTGCTGGCCGGCGATATCGGCGGCACCAAAACCCTGCTGAGCCTTCACCACGCCGCCAGCCTGGAAAACCTGGCCAGCTGCCGCTACCCCTCCACCGACTGGGAAGACCTGGCGGCGATGGTGCGTCACTTTCTGGCGGACTGCGAGGGCCGTGGCCTGGCCCGGCCCGCCGCCGCCTGTCTGGCGGTTGCCGGGCCGGTGCATGGTGGCCGCGCCCAGCTCACCAATCTCAGCTGGATGCTGGTCGAGGCGGATCTGGCCCAGGCCTGTGGGATCCAGCGCCTGGAGCTGGTCAACGACTTCGCCGTGCTGATCTACGGCCTCCCCCATCTGCAGGCCAGTCAGGTGGCCCCCGTGCGCGGCGGCACCGCGGTAGCGGACGCCCCGCTGCTGATCCTCGGGGCTGGCACCGGTCTTGGGGTGGCGCTGGGGGTTCAGACCAGCACGGGCCTGCAGGCCCTGGCCAGCGAGGCCTCCCATGGCGAATTCGCGCCGCGCAGCCAGCAGGAGTGGGAGCTCAAGCAATGGATCCAGGCGGATCGTCAGCTGGAGCGGTTATCGATGGAGCGGGTGGTGAGCGGCACCGGCCTGGGCGATGTGGCCCGCTGGCTGCTGGCCAGCCGCGATCCTGACGGTCTGCATCCCCTGCAGGGTCAGGCGGGCCGCTGGCTGGCCAGGAGACAGGCAGCAGCAGGCGACGGCGCCACCAACACCGAAGCGGCCGATCTGCCCGCCGCCGTGGCCGAGGCGGCCGCCGCTGGCGAACCGCTGGCCGCTGAGGCGCTCGATCTCTGGCTGGGGGCCTATGGCTCGGTCTGCGGCGATCTGGCCTTGGCCAGCCTCTGCCGCGGCGGCATCTGGCTGGGCGGCGGCACGGCAGGCAAGTTGCTGGCAGGACTGCGCTCGCAGCGCTTCAGCGCGGCCTTCCTGGCCAAGGGCCGGTTGGCGGCGGTGCTGGAGCCGATGCCGATTCAAGCCGTGATCGATCCAGCCTTCGGCAGTTTCAGTGCCGCCTGCCGCGCCCGGATGCTGCTGGCTTCACGCTGACCCATCGGCTGCAACACTGGGCTGAGTAAGACGACCTAGATGGCGCGCCCAAGCCTCGGCCAAGGGGTGGTGGTAGAGGTCCCCGCCACCACCGCGAACCTCGGCCCCGGTTTCGACTGCCTGGGAGCGGCCCTGGAGCTGGGTAATCGCTTTGAGCTGCGCGTGATCGAGGGCGGCGGTGACCGCTTTGACCTGATCATCGAAGGCAGCGAAGGGGCCCATCTGCGCGGTGGTCCCGACAACCTCATCTACCGCTCCGCCCAGAGGGTGTGGAAGGAAGCCGGCCAGGAACCGGTGGCGCTGGAAGCCCGGGTGCAACTGGCCGTGCCGCCGGCCCGCGGACTGGGCAGCAGCGCCACGGCGATCGTCGCTGGCCTGATCGGCGCCAATGCCCTGGTCGGCGAACCCCTGAGCAAGGAGAAGCTGCTGGAGTTGGCGATCGATATCGAGGGCCATCCCGACAACGTCGTGCCTTCCCTGGTCGGTGGCCTGTGCCTGACCGCCCGTGCCGCCTCCAATCGCTGGCGGGTGGTGCGCTGCGAATGGGCCAGCAGCGTGCAGGCGGTGGTGGCGATCCCCTCGATCCGGCTCAGCACCTCCGAGGCGAGGCGTGCCATGCCGCGGAGCATTCCGATCAGTGATGCGGTGATCAACCTCGGCGCCCTCACCCTGCTGCTTCAGGGCCTGCGCACGGGCAACGGCGATCTGATCGCCGACGGCATGCACGATCGCATCCATGAGCCCTACCGCTGGGGCCTGATCCAGGGGGGCAAGGCCGTGCGCGAAGCGGCTCTGGAGGCGGGGGCCTGGGGCTGTGTGATCAGTGGCGCTGGCCCCACCCTGCTCGCCCTGGCCAGCGCCTCCGTCGCTGCGGCGGTGAGCGAGGCGATGGTGGAGGCTTGGCACCGCGAAGGGGTGAGCAGCCGCGGCGAAGTGCTTCAGCCCCAGTACGCGGGCAGCAGCTGGGGCCATCTGCCCCGGCTGAGTTTTTGACCCCTTAGCACAGGCCATGAGTACTTCAACTCAGCTGATAGATTCCTGCACCGATGGATCCGACCGGCCGCCAAGGCTTGCGGTCGATGATCCCCAAGTCACCAGTCGGATGTAGTGATGGACGCCACCCTGCCCATTTCGGCCGCGTCGTCGCTTTCAGCGGCTTTTCCCTGGCTCAGCCTGATTGTGCTGCTGCCGGCGGCGGCGGCCCTGCTCATGCCTCTGTTGCCTGGGGATGCCGATGACCCCAGGCTGCCCCGGCTCCTGGCTCTGGCCGTGCTCGGGGTTGATCTTGGGCTGATGCTGTGGGTGTTCAGCCGCCATTTCGATGGCAGCTTCGCTGGTCTGCAGTTGGTGGAGCGGGTGCCCTGGGTGCCGGCCCTCGGGCTCGAATGGTCGCTGGCCGCCGATGGATTGTCGGCTCCCATGGTGGTTCTCAGTGGTCTGGTCACCCTGCTGGCCGTTGCCGCCAGCTGGAATATCAATCGCAAAACCCGCCTCTATTTCGGCCTGCTGTTGTTGCAGGCTTCGGCCCAAGGCCTGGTGTTTCTCTCCCAGGATTTTCTGCTGTTTTTCCTGGCCTGGGAGCTGGAGCTGGTGCCGGTGTATCTGCTGATCGCCATCTGGGGTGGCAAGCAGCGCCAGTACGCCGCCACCAAGTTCATCCTCTACACCGCCTCGGCTTCCCTGCTGATCCTGCTCAGTGGCCTGGCCCTGGCCCTCTCCGGTGACAGCTTCACCCTCAACCTCTCGGAACTGGCGGCCCGCTCTCCGGGCGGGACCTTCGGCCTGCTCTGCTACCTCGGTTTCTTGGTGGGTTTTGGCGTCAAGCTACCGATTTTTCCTCTGCACACCTGGCTTCCCGATGCCCATGGTGAGGCCAATGCGCCGGTGTCGATGCTGCTGGCCGGTGTGTTGCTGAAGATGGGGGGCTATGCGCTGCTGCGCTTCAACGTGCAGATGTTGCCTGAGGCCCATCTGTTGTTGGCCCCCGCCCTGATTGTGCTCGGCATTGTCAACATCATCTATGGCGCGCTCAACGCCTTCGCCCAGGACAACGTCAAGCGACGCATCGCCTGCAGCTCGGTGAGCCACATGGGCTTCGTGCTGCTCGGTATCGGCGCCATCGATGCCCTCGGCATGAGTGGCGCGATGTTGCAGATGATCAGCCATGGCCTGATCGCCGCTTCGATGTTCTTTGTCACCGGTGTTTTTTACGAGCGCACCAAGACGCTCTCGATCCCCAACATGGGCGGCCTGGCCAAGGCGCTGCCGATCACCTTCGCCTTCTTCCTGGCCAGTTCGCTGGCCTCGCTGGCTCTGCCGGGCATGAGTGGTTTCGTCAGCGAGATCACCATCTTCCTGGGGGTCACCGCCAATGACAACTTCACGGTGCCCTTCCGGGTGCTGACGATCGTGCTGGCTGCGATCGGGCTGGTGTTGACCCCTGTGTATCTGCTTTCCCTCTGCCGCCGGGTCTTCTTCGGTCCCCGAATTCCGGCTTTGGCGGTGGTCGGCGACATGACACCGCGGGAGCTGGTGATCGGCCTCAGCTTGCTGGTGCCCACCCTGGTGATCGGCTTCTGGCCGCGGGTGGCGATCGACTTTTACCAGGCCAGCACCAATGCCTTGTCGATCGAACTCAGCCACACCAGCCAGCTGGCGCTTGGCCACGTCGCCAGCTTCGGCTGAACGGCCTGGGGCTGATCCCCGCCCCGGCCGGAGCCACGCCGGTCTCGCTTTTGGGCTGGAATAGCTGGAACGAACAGCTTCCCCACACCCACCATGGCCCTTGAACTCCAGAGCCGACCCGCCTTGCTGGCCGGCGCCGGGCTGCCCCAGTTCGAGCTGATCACACCAGAGCAGGTGAGTCAGCACATTCCCGAGCTGATGGCCGAACTGGAGCACGAGCTCTCCTCGCTCGAAGCCCGGCTCGCAGACCTCGACCGCAGCGCTCAGACGCCTGACTGGCCAGCGGTGATGGAGCCCCTGCATCGGCTCAATGAACGGCTGCGCTGGAGCTGGGGGGTGGTGGGCCATCTCAATGGCGTCTGCAACACGCCGGAACTGCGCCAGGCCCATGCCACAGAGCAGGCGGCCGTGGTGGCCTTCGGCAATCGCGCCGGCCAGAGCGAAATTCTCTATAGGGCGCTGAAAGCGCTGCAGGCACGCCCGGATCTGGACACCACCCAGCAGCGCATCCTGACGGCCGAGCTGCGCGACATGGACCGGCGTGGTGTCGGGCTGGCCGGAGCCGAGCGGCTGGCCTTCAACGCCGCCAGCCAGGAGCTGGCGGAACTCTCCACCAGCTTTGGCAATCGCTTGCTGGATGCCACCAACAGCTGGACGCTGCGGCTCACCGAGGCGGCCGAGGTGGAGGGGCTGCCTCTGAGCCTGCGCGAGCAGCTGGCCCAGGCCGCCCGTCAGGCCGATCCGGCCGCTGCCGACGCCTCGGCGGAGTCGGGTCCCTGGCTGCTGGGACTGGACTACCCCCGCTTCGGGCCGTTCATGCAATACAGCCATCGCCGCGATCTGCGCGAACGGCTCTACAAAGCCCAGGTGAGCCGCGCCTCAGGCGAGACCCCCTCTGGTCAGCTCAGCGCTGGCCAAACCAGCACTGATCCAACCAGTACTGCTCTAAACAGCGCTGATCTAAACAGCACAGTGCCCGCAACCACTGGCGACAGCAACTGGCCGGTGATCGAGCGGATTCTCAGCCTGCGGCTGGAGCAGGCCCGTCGCCTGGGTTATACCAACTGGGCCGAGCTGAGCCTGGCCGCCAAGATGGCCGACTCGATCGAGCAGGTGGAAGGCCTGCTGGAGGACCTGCGCGCCGCCGCCTACCCGATGGCGGTGCAGGAGCTCGCCGACCTGCGCGCCTGCGCCGAGCGCCATGGGGCCGCCGAGGCCGCCGATCTGCAGCCCTGGGATGTGAGTTTCTGGGCTGATCATCGGCGCCGCGAGCGCTTCGATCTCGACAGCGAGGCCCTGCGGCCCTGGTTCCCCCTGCCGCGGGTGCTCGATGGCCTCTTTGCCCTCTGCGATCGGCTCTTCGGGTTGACGATCACCGCCGCCGATGGCGAAGCGCCGATCTGGCATCCGGATGTGCGCTTCTTCCGCGTCCACGACCGTGACCAGGGCCGGCCGATCGCCGCCTTCTATCTCGATCCCTATAGCCGGCCCGGCAGCAAGCGCGGCGGCGCCTGGATGGATGAATGCCTCAGCCTTTCCCATGCGGCCGATGGCAGCCCGGTGCTGCCGGTGGCCTATCTGGTCTGCAATCAGAGCCCGCCGGTGGGCGACACCCCCAGCCTGATGACCTTCCAGGAGGTGGAAACCCTCTTCCATGAGTTTGGCCACGGCCTGCATCACATGCTCACCACCGTCGAGCGGCCCCAGGCGGCCGGTATCAACAACGTGGAGTGGGATGCGGTGGAACTGCCCAGCCAGTTCATGGAGAACTGGTGCTACGACAAAGCCACCTTGCTGGGTCTGGCACGCCATTGGCAGAGCGGCGAACCACTGCCCGAGGGCGAATACGAGAAGCTGCTCGCCGCCCGCACCTTCATGGCCGGCGCCGCCACCCTGCGGCAGGTGCATTTTTCACTGACGGATCTACGGCTGCACAGCAGCTGGACGCCGGACTGCGGCCAGAGTCCCGAACAGGTGCGCCGCCAGCTCGCCATCACCACCACGGTGCTGGAGCCGATTGAAGAAGATGCGCTGCTCTGCTCTTTTGGTCACATCTTCGCCGGTGGTTATGCCGCTGGCTACTACTCCTACAAGTGGGCCGAAGTGCTCAGTGCCGACGCCTTCAGTGCCTTTGAAGAGGGTGGTCTCGAGAACGAGGATTCGATTCGCGCCATCGGCCGCCGCTTCCGCGACACCGTGCTGAGTCTGGGCGGCAGTCGCCATCCGGCCGAGGTGTTCGAGAGCTTCCGCGGCCGTCCGCCCTCCACCGAAGCCCTGATCCGCCACACGGGCCTGGTGGCGAACTGAGCCTGATCACGGCCGCAGCAGCTCGGCCAGCAGCGGCTGCACGCCCTGGGGCGCCCGCAGCAGGCAGTCGTGGCGCAACACCGGCAGCAGCTGGCGGCGGCCCACCGGCAGCACCCCCAGCCAGCCGGGGAAAACAGTCAGATCGGTGAGCGTATAGAAGCTGCAGCAATCGATGCGGCGCAGCGGTTCGAGATCGGCGTTGAGCCGCTCCAGCAGCCCACTGCCCGGCTTCATGTCAGCAACGCCGGCCAGCCACAGGCCCGGCCAGGGCACGGCTGTCAAGGTGCCCTGGTGGGGGCTGGCGACACTGATGAAGCGGCGGGTGCGGGGTGCTCCAGCCAGCAACTGAATCCAGGTGCGGGCGATCACGCCCCCCATCGAGAATCCCAGCAGATCGATCGGTTGCTCGGGCCCGAAGGCCGATTGAATCGCCTCATCGAGTCGCTGGGCCAGATCCAGCAACGGCTTGGAACCCAGGCCATGGGGCAGATGGGGCAGCAGCAGCGGATCACGGCGATGGTTCAGATCCCGCAGCAAGGTGCGGAACACCTTCGGGGTGTCCCAGAGCCCGTGGATCAGCACCAGGGGAGTTGCTTCAGCCATGGCGGCCTGGCGCCGTCACAGCGGCAGGGGGCGATGGCTGAACTGGCGCTCACCGCGGGCGTAGTCGGCGGCGAGGTGGCCCTCACCGCGCAGCCGGTAGCGGTAGGTGACCAGCCCCTCCAGCCCCACCGGACCGCGCGGCGGCAGGGTCTGGGTGCTGATGCCCACCTCGGCGCCGAAGCCATAGCGGAAGCCATCGGCGAAACGGGTGGAGCAGTTGAGATACACCCCGGCGCTGTCCACCGCCGCCAGGAAGCGATCGGCGGCCTGCGCGTCGGTGGTGGCGATCGCATCGGTGTGGCGGGAGCCGTAGCTGGCGATGTGCTCGAGGGCCATCTCCAGGTCTTCGACCACCCGCACACTCAGGATCAGATCGGAGTATTCCGTGCGCCAGTCCTGGTCCTGGGCGGCGTGCGGCACCCCCAGGGCACAGGCGGCCGTATCGCCCCGCAGTTCAACGCCTGCGGCAGCAAAGGCCTCGATCGCCGCCGGCAGGAAGCTGGGGGCGATCTGACGATGCACCAGCAGCGTCTCGATGGCGTTGCAGGCGGCCGGGTACTGGATCTTGCTGTCGAGGGCCAGGCGCAGGGCCTGCTCGGCATCGGCCGCCTGATCCACGTAGAGATGGCAGATGCCATCGGCATGGCCCAGCACCGGGATGCGGGTGTTGTCCTGGATGAAGCGCACCAGATCGTTGGAGCCCCGCGGAATGATCAGATCCACCAGGCCATCGAGCTTCAGCATGGCCAGGCTCTCCTGGCGGCTGGTGAGCAGGGCCAGGGCCTGGGATTCAATGCTGGTGGTGGCCAGGCCCCGATGCAGCGCCGCCAGGATCGCTTCACAGCTGTGGATGGCCTCCCGGCCGCCCTTGAGCAGGGCGCCGTTGCCGGAGCGGATCGCCAGCGAGGCGATCTGCATCACCGCATCGGGCCGGGCTTCGAAGATCACCCCCAGCACCCCCAGCGGCACGGTGACCCGCTCCAGCACCAGCCCCTGATCGAGCTCGGTGTGGAGCTGGCGCCGGCCCAGCGGATCGGGCAGGCTCGCTACCTGGCGCACCCCCGCGATCGCTGCGGCCAGCTTGGTGGGATCGAGCTTGAGCCGGGCCACCAGCGCCGGCGCCAGGCCATCGGCCACGGCTGCCTCCAGATCCCGTTGGTTGGCCGCCAGAATCGCGGCCCCATCGGCTTCCAGGGCCGCCGCCATCGCCTGCACGGCCTCGCAGCGCTGGCCATCGCTGCCCTGGCCCAGGGCCAGGGCTGAGCGGCGCACGGCCAGGGCGCGCTGCAGCAACTCGGGGGAGGGATCGGGTATTTCAGTCATCGCCCCATCATCCCAAGCGATCCAGCGCCAACTTGGCGGCGCCGAGCCGGCCGGCCCCGTTGCCGAGGGCACAGGGCCGGATCTCCAGCCCCTCGCGTGATACCGCCAGCACCCGCTGCTTCAGTTCGGCCCACACCGCCGGCAGGAAATGATGGCTGGCGCCACTAAGGCCACCGCCGAGCAACACCAGCTGCGGGGTGAGCACATAGAGCAGGGAGCTCAGGCCGATGCCCAGCAGCTGGCCGTAGCGCGCCCACACGGCCAACGCTGCGCTGTCCCCCGCATCGGCCAGACGGCAGAGCTCAGCGGGCGCGATCGGACTGAGCCGGGCCAGGCCGGCGATGCTGCAGTACTGCTCCAGGGAACCGCGATTGCCACTGCGGCAGGGGGGACCGTCGGGATCCAGCCCGATCAGGCCGAGTTCACCGGCGGCACCGCCATGGCCGGTGAACAGGCTTCCAGCCAGCAGCACGCCGCCGCCGACGCCGGTGCCGAGGGTGAGCAGAATCGTGTCGCCACCAGCACGGGCAGCCCCGAGCCAGGCCTCACCGAGCAGGGCGCAGTTGGCGTCATTGGCCAGGGTGACCCGCCGTTGCAGCCGCGACTCCAGCCAGTCCGCCAGGGGCACATCCACCCAACCGGGCAGATTGATCGAAATCCGGGCCAGGCGCGCCGCCCGATCCGTCGGCCCCGGCAGGCCCACCCCGACCCGATCGGCCCGGCGCTCCGGATCGAGCTGAGCCACCGCTTCGGCAATCACCACGGTGACGGCTCCCGGCATCGCCGGCTGGGGCGTGGGCACCTCCAGCTCGGCCAGCAGCTGGCCCTGTTGATCAAAGCGGCCGAGCTTGATGGCGGTGCCGCCGAGATCAATGCCGATCAGCTGACCCGCCTCGCCTCCCAGGCCGGCCCTTCCTGGGCCGGATTCACCGCCGCGAGCGGGGGGGACGGGGCAAGCAAGGGACTCGGTCATCACAGAAGCG